>JBJOIR010000009.1:0-50149 GCA_046047055.1 Pseudomonadota bacterium
GCCCCTGCACTGGCACAAAACTTGGCCGTGGTGAATGGCAAGCCGGTGCCTTCTTCGCGGGTCAACGCACTGAAGCAACAAGTTGAAGCCTCTGGCCGTCCCGTTACCCCCGAAGTCATGGCCCAGATCAAAGAAGAGTTGATCGCCCGCGAAGTCTTTATGCAAGAAGCCAGAAAACGGGGTCTAGACGCTTCCGATGAGTTCAAAACCCAGATCGAATTGGCGCGACAGACCATTTTGATTCGCCAGTTGTTCGCCGATTTCCAGAAAAAAAATCCGGTGTCCGATGCTGAAATCAAAGCCGAATACGACAAATTCGCTGCGGCCAACGGCGGCAAAGAATACCGTGCCCGTCACATCTTGGTTGAAAAAGAAGACGAAGCCAAAGCGCTGATCGCCGACATCAAAAAAGGCGCCAAGTTTGAAGACTTGGCCAAAAAGGCCTCCAAGGACCCAGGCTCCGGCGCCAATGGTGGCGACTTGGATTGGGCTGCTGCCGGCAGCTATGTGCCTGAGTTTTCTGATGCCATGGTCAAGTTGAGCAAAGGCCAGATGACCGATGCGCCCGTGAAAAGCCAGTTTGGCTTTCACATCATCCGTGTGGACGATGTGCGCGACGCCCAATTGCCCAAGCTGGAAGAAGTCAAACCCCAAATTGCCCAGCAGTTGCAACAGCAAAAACTCAGCGGCTTCCAAGAAGGCCTGCGGGCCAAAGCCAAGATCCAGTGATCGGGCTTTGACCACCTTCAAAAACGCGACTACGGTCGCGTTTTTTGTTGGTGCTGGGCCAAAACCCTCAAGCTGGGATAATCCTGCCCCATGCAGCCTCACCAACTCGAACTCTTAGCGCCCGCCCGCACCCTGGAGATTGGCCTCGAAGCCATCAACCACGGGGCCGATGCGGTCTACATTGGCGGCCCTTCTTTTGGCGCGCGTTCGACGGCGGACAACTCGGTGCAGGACATCGCCCAACTGGTGAAATACGCGCACCGTTTTCACAGCCGTATTTTTGTCACGATGAACACCATCTTGCGGGATGACGAGCTGGAAGGGGCGCGCAAGCTGGCTTGGCAGTTGTACGACGCGGGGGTGGACGCACTCATCATTCAGGACATGGGTTTACTCGAAATCGACATGCCGCCCATGCAGCTGCATGCCAGCACCCAGACCGACATTCGCACCCCTGAAAAGGCCCAATTTTTGCAAGACGCGGGCCTGAGTCAAATTGTGTTGGCACGTGAGCTGACACTGCCGCAAATCAGTGCCATCCGCGATGTGTTGGACACCGAGCGCACCGTCATTGAGTTTTTTGTGCATGGCGCTTTGTGTGTAGCCTACAGCGGTCAGTGCTTCATCAGCCATGCGCACACGGGCCGCAGTGCCAACCGCGGCGATTGCTCTCAAGCTTGCCGCTTGCCCTACGAAGTGAAAGACGCGCAAGGCCGCATCGTGGCGCACGACAAACATGTGCTCAGCATGAAGGACAACAACCAGAGCGATAACTTGCGCGCACTGGTGGACGCCGGCATTCGAAGCTTCAAGATCGAAGGCCGCTACAAGGACATGGCCTATGTGAAAAACATCACGGCCCATTACCGCAAGTTGTTTGACGAGGTCTTGGCCGAACGGCCCGAGTTGGCGCCTTCGTCCCATGGCCGCACCACCTTCAGCTTTGAGCCCGACCCGAACCAGAACTTCAACCGCGAGTTCACCGATTATTTTGTGCAAGGCCGCAAAGAAGACATTGGCGCATTTGACACGCCCAAGAACCCAGGTCAACCGATTGGCTGGGTCAGCAAGGTCACGCCAGAGCATGTCGAGATCACCACCGATAACCACGACACCGAACTGCACAACGGCGATGGCCTGTGCTACTACGATTTGCAAAAAGAACTGGTCGGGCTCCAGATCAACCGCGCCGAAGCCCAAAAGACCGCAGGACTGTGGCGGCTCTTTCCAAAAGACCCGATGGCGGGTTTCAAAGACTTGCGAAAAGGTGTGCAGGTCAACCGCAACCGTGACATGAGTTGGGTTCGCACGTTGGACAAAAAATCGGCCGAACGCCGCATGGGCGTCTGGATGCAACTGCAAGAATTCCACACCGGCACTTCTTCTGGCCTGCAATTGATGCTGACCGATGAAGCGGGCCACACCGGCATGGCCGAGCTGGCCTTGGATTGGCAAGCGCCCAAAGACCCTGCGCAATCGAATGAAAAACTGAAAACGGCCTTGGGCAAATTGGGTGATACCTTGTTTGAGCCATTGGCTGTGCAGCTGAATTTGTCGCGCGCTTGGTTTGTGCCCCCTTCTCAGTTGAATGCACTGCGTCGGGAAGCGGTGCAGGCTTTAGAGGACTCACGCGCTTTGCAATTGCATCGGCTGCCACGGGCCCTGCCCGTTGAGCCACCGGTGCCCTACCCCGAAGACACACTCACCTATCTGGCCAATGTCTTCAATCAAAAAGCCCGGGATTTTTATGCCAAGCATGGCGTGAAGGTGATTGCCGCCGCCTACGAAGCCCAAGAAGAATTGGGTGAGGTCAGCCTGATGATCACCAAGCACTGTGTGCGCTTTAGCCTGAGCCTGTGCCCCAAGCAGGCCAAAGGCGTGACGGGTGTGCAAGGCACTGTGCGAGCCGAACCGATGCAGCTGATCAACGGCAAAGAAAAACTCACATTGCGCTTTGACTGCAAGCCCTGCGAAATGCATGTGGTGGGCAAGATCAAAAAATCGGTGTTGAATGCGGTGCCTGAAAGCCCGGTGCAGTTTTACAAAACGCGCCCAGTGACTGGCTTGCACTGAAGTTGATCGCGCAGCTGTAAACGCAGAAGCAGACTCAGAAGCAACCTGAGTTTGTCCAGCGACTCAGCCTAAAGGCTTGAGCAATTCGTTCAGGTCGGTTTCGCCAAACAGGGGCTCTTTGCGTTGCACCGAGCCCGAATAAATGTCTTGTGCCAACTGGGCTTTTCTCTCTTGCAAAGCCAGCATGCGCTCTTCAATGGTGCCTTGCGCCACCAACTTGACCACCCAAACTTTTTTGGTTTGCCCGATGCGGTGCGCACGGTCAGTAGCTTGGTTTTCGACCGCGGGGTTCCACCAAGGGTCATAGTGGATGACCGTGTCGGCTTGCGGCAAATTCAGGCCCACGCCACCCGCTTTGAGGCTGATCAAGAACAGGGGCACTTCGCCATGGGTGAACTTTTCAATCAGCGCATCGCGGTTTTTGCTTTGCCCCGTGAGCTTGACCCAAGGGATGCCTAAACGCGGCAACTCTTGTTCGATCAGTCCCAGCATTTCGGTGAACTGCGAGAACAGCAAAATCTTGCGCCCTTCAGCCACCATTTCGGGCAACATGTCGAGCAATTGGGCCAATTTGGCCGACTGTGTGACTTGGCTGGCGGCGTTGAGTTTCAACAAACGCGGGTCGCAGCAAACCTGTCGCAATTTCAGCAACGCATCCAAAATCGTGATTTGCGACCGGGCCAAACCTTGTGCATGCAAGGCTTCACGAACCGTTTTTTCCATGCCCAACCGAATGGTTTCGTACAAATCCGCCTGCTGGCCTTCCAGCGGAACCGGCATCAGGGTTTCGATTTTGGGCGGCAACTCGCTGGCCACCAGGTCTTTCGTGCGGCGCAACATGAAAGGGGTGACCCTGGCCCTTAGCAAAGCCATTTTTTCGGCATTTCCTTGCCGCTCAATGGGTGTGCGAAAGAGTTCGGTGAATCGGCGTTGGCTGCCCAAAAAGCCCGGCATCAAAAAGTGAAACTGACTCCACAACTCACCCAAGTGGTTCTCAATGGGGGTGCCCGACAGGCAGAGTCGGTGAACGGATGGAATTTCGGAGACGACTTGCGCTGCATGGGTCTGGGCGTTTTTGATGTTTTGGGCTTCGTCCAGCACCAACACCTGCCAAGGCACTTGCATCCACAAGTCACTGTCGCGCGACAGCAAAGAATAGGCGGTGATGACCACATCAAATTGGCACAGCGCTTGTGCCGTGTCGTGGCGTGACAAGCCATGGTGCACATGCGTGCGCAGTTCTGGACAAAATCGTTGCGCTTCACGCTGCCAGTTGCCCAGCAAGCTGACCGGTGCAACGATCAGGGCGGGTTGCGTCAAACGTCCGGCTTGTTTCTCGACCAAGATGTGCGCCAAGGTCTGCAAGGTTTTTCCCAAGCCCATGTCGTCCGCCAAAATGCCGGCCAAACGGTGTTGCCGCAAAAACTGCAGCCAGTTCAAGCCTTGCTGCTGGTAGGGGCGCAACGTGGCTTGCAGCCCATTGGGCACAGGCACAGACGGCAGAGGCTGCTCACCCCGCATGTGTTGCACCAAACTCAAGAGGCTTTGAGCCCCTTGCCACACCGCTCCCTCGCCCAAGGCCACAGCGCTGCGCAGGGCTTCCAGGCGGGTCAAGCGCAAATTGTCGCCCTGCCAATCGTGTCCGCGCTCACCATGCAGTTCCATCAACATGACCAGCCATGGTTTGATGGGTGCGGTGGGCAACTTGATGTAGCCCGGACCTTTCAGGTCAGGCAAATACAAATGGCTGGGCAACGGTGCGGCCAAATCGGGTTGTCCGTCTTCGCTCAAGTCGCCTGACAAGCCCCCTGCACGAGAGATGGCCTTCAAAATTTCGGGCACCCAAGGCAAGATGTTCACCCGTTGACCATCGATGCTCATGCCCAGCGACAAGTCAAACCAAGGCGAAGTGTCGTCATTGCCCGACTCGGTGTGCTGGCCCTGCAAACGCACTTGCACGTCCTCAGCCAGACGCAGCCAATCGTCCAGGCCCTCTTGGCCTGTGACTTCAAAACCGGCATGGCGCAACTCGGCAAAATCCGACTCCAGCCAATCGAGCCAACGGTCTTGCCCATCCCCTCCGGGCATGCCCAACAGGTTGTCGTCCCAAATGACCAAGCCCAATTCATCGAGCGTTTCCCAGAGGGATTGTTCAGCTGGCAAATCACGCAACAACATGCGCTGTTGCGGTGCTTGGCCCACCACCACGCGCGCATGGGGTTGCGACCAATAGGCGGTGATGTCTTGGTATTGGAATTTCAACTCAACCTGAAACAACCCTTGTTCGCTGCGCAGGTGCGCCGGCGTGACACGCAACTGCAAGACGCCTACCGGGCTCACACCGCGCATTTCGGGCAACTGGTCGATCACCGGCGGAAGAGGCAAATGGCCCATGACATCCATCAAGGGTTGCTGCAACTTGAGCGCGACCCGCTCTGGCACCACCGGCGCTTGGCTGAGCAACAGCAAGTGCTCGGCACTCAGGCCTTGGGTGTCCATGCGACCGCAAATGCCCTGTGCCGGGTGCACATACAAAGGCGGCTCGTTCAGGCCGTGCAGCACGCCTGGCTGCGGGGTGTGCAATTGCAGTTGCCAGCCTTCTGGCGTGGTGCCTTGGGCCGCAACCGCTTGCCAACTGCCGCTGAAAGGCAGGGCCGTGTCGCTCCAGACCAAGGGCACCAGCGTTTTGCCGTCTTCCCACATCAAGCGGCCCGTGCGGCTGCACAGGCGCAGCAACACTTCGGCCGCCGCGCCTTGCAGCTTCACGGCACTTTGAAAACCATAAGAGCTGAAACTGTTGGTTGGCGGGCAAGCCTTCATCAAGTCAAAAATGCCCTGCTCGCCTGGTGCGCAAGAGCGCCAAATGGGGTCGTTGGGCAAGGCTTGACTGACGACTTTCTTGACCTTGGCCCATTCGCCGTTGGGCTTGGCCACCGCTTGCTTGATGGTGAGATGAAAAACAGGCCTGTGGCCCAAGGTGGCAGACGAAAGGCAATACAAAAAATGCTCATGCGTTTGACCCGGCAATGCAAATCCCGTGGGGGCATCGGCCGTTTGCAAACGGTTGAGCCAATCTCGCACTTGGAACTCGGCCTGTTGCAGCGCGCGCTCTTGCCGCACTTGCTGTTGTTGCTCGGTGTCCACCTCTTCGCCGTTGTCGGTCAGCAAGGCGTCGCGCAAAGTCTCACCCTGCATGGCCACCAAAATGCCCAAGGCGGCGGCATGCTTGCACATGCGGCCTGCAGGGCAGGTGCACTGGGTTCGCCAGGCTTGCAAGTTGCGTCCCTCAGACACGCGCACATGTGCGGTCACGCGGTAAGGCTCTTGCAACGAGCCGAGCACCTCGGCTTCAACCCGCCAGTCATCGCCGTCGGGGCTCATTTGGGCCGACAAGACTTCGTTTTTGAGGTACAGCGCGGTGCCTTTGGCCCACGAATTGGAGTCAAAGTAAAAGGCCAGCTGAGAGGGCGGAAACCACTGATTAGACATCGCAGCAACCTGCCCGACAGCCGTTCATCAAGCGACCCATTTGCGCGCGTTTTGCCACACACGCATCCAAGGACTGCTGGCATGAAGACCACCCGTTTGGCTGAGGTCGGTCCAGCTCATTTGAACGTTGCGGAAAACACGCTCAGGGTGCGGCATCATGGCGGTGAATCGGCCATCGGCAGTGGTCACGGCGGTCAAGCCCCCAGCACTGCCGTTCGGGTTGAACGGGTATTGCTCGGTGGCCGCACCGGTGTTGTCAACAAAGCGCATCGCTGCCAAAGCTTTTGTTGAGTTGCCACGGTGTTTGAAATTGGCATAACCCTCGCCATGGGCCACGGCAATGGGCAAACGGCTGCCGGCCATGCCTTGCAAGAACAAGCTGGGTGACGCCAGCACCTCCACCATCGACAGGCGCGCCTCAAAGCGCTCGCTCTGGTTGGTGGTGAAGCGTGGCCAGTGCTCAGCACCGGGAATGATGTCGGCCAGCTCGGCAAACATCTGGCAACCATTGCACACGCCCAAACCAAAGGTGTCTTGGCGTGCGAAAAAGTCTTGAAATTGTCCAGACAGCAACGGGTTGAAGGTGATGCTGCGGGCCCAGCCTATGCCGGCGCCCAGAGTGTCGCCATAACTGAAGCCGCCGCAAGCCACCAAGCCTTTGAAGTCGGCCAAGTGGGCACGACCCGACTGCAAGTCGGTCATGTGCACATCGTGCGATTCAAAACCAGCGGCATGGAACGCATAGGCCATCTCCACATGCGAGTTCACCCCCTGCTCACGCAGGATGGCAACTTTGGGTCGCGTGAGATTCAAATAAGGCGCCGCCACGTTGTTGGCTGGATCGAAACTGAGTGCCACATGCAGGCCCGGATCGTCTGCGCGTCCGGCCGCAGCGTGTTCGGCATCTGCACACGCGGGGTTGTCACGTTGCTGGCAAATCTTCCAGCTCACGCTGTCCCAAACTTGGTGCAAGTCTTCCAGCTTGGCTGAAAAGACTTCTTTGGTGTCGCGCCAAATGCTGATCTCACCAATGCCTTTGGTGATGGTGGCATGCGCAGGGCGGGTCTTGCCAATGACATGCGTGTGTTTGGACAAACCATGCTCGCGCAAGGTCTGCAACACCGCGTTGCGATCGGCGGTGCGCACTTGCAAGACCACGCCCAGCTCTTCGTTGAACAAGGCCTTGAGGGTGAGTTCTTCGCGCCGGGCACTGACTTGGCCAGCCCAATTTTTGGCATCGCCATGGTCGGCTCGGCTGTCGGTGATGCCATCACCTTCGGTGACCAGCATGTCCACATTGAGGGCCACCCCGACATGACCGGCAAAGGCCATCTCGGCGACAGCGGCCAACAAGCCGCCGTCGCTGCGATCGTGGTACGCCAAAATTTGGCCCTGCGTGCGCAACTGGTTGATGGCCTTGACCAAATTGACCAAGGCTTGGGGGTCATCCAGATCGGGCACGCTGTCACCAAATTGGTCCAGTGTTTGTCCCAGTACGCTGCCGCCCATGCGGTTGCGGCCTTCGCCCAAATCCACGAGCAACAAGCTGGTGTCGTCGGTTTGGGCATCCAACTGGGGCGTGAAGGTGCCACGCACATCCGGCAAACTGGCAAAGGCCGTGATGATCAGGCTCACGGGCGAAGTCACCTTGCGGGTTTCGCTGCCGACCGGCCACTGGGTGCGCATCGACAAACTGTCTTTGCCCACGGGAATGGCAATGTCCAAGGCGGGGCAAAGGGCCATGCCCACGGCTTTGACGGTGTCGTACAAAGCGGCGTCTTCGCCGGGTTCACCGCAAGCGGCCATCCAGTTGGCAGACAGTTTGACGCGCGGCAACTCGATGGGAGCTGCCAGCAAATTGGTGATGGCTTCGGCCACCGCCATGCGCCCAGAAGCCGCCGCATTCAGCGAGGCCAACGGCGTGCGTTCGCCCATGCTCATGGCTTCACCCGCAAAGCCGGCGAAATCGGCCAAGGTCACTGCCACATCGGCCACCGGCACTTGCCAGGGGCCCACCATCTGGTCACGGTGCGTGAGCCCGCCCACGGCGCGGTCGCCGATGGTGATCAAAAAGCGTTTCGAAGCGACCGTGGGGTGGCTGAGCACATCGATCACCGCTTGTTGCAGTGACACACCTGTTAGGTCCATGGCAGGCGACTGACGTGCCACACGCGTGACATCGCGGTGCATTTTGGGGGGCTTGCCCAGCAGCACATCCATGGGCATGTCCACCGGGCTTTCTTGCCCTTCGTCGACCAACTGCAACTGACGCTCTTCGGTGGCCACACCAATCACAGCGAAGGGGCAGCGCTCGCGTTCGCAAAACGACTTGAACAGCGGCAATGACTCGGGGGCGATGGCCATCACATAGCGCTCTTGGCTTTCGTTGGACCATATTTCTTTCGGTGCCAGGCCCGACTCTTCCAGTGGCACGGCACGCAGGTCAAAGCGCGCACCACGGCCCGCATCGTTGGTCAACTCGGGAAAGGCGTTGGACAAGCCCCCTGCCCCCACATCGTGGATCGCCAAAATGGGGTTGTTTGTGCCTTGCGCCCAGCAGTGGTTGATGACCTCTTGTGCGCGGCGCTCAATTTCGGGGTTGCCGCGTTGCACCGAGTCGAAGTCCAATTCGGCCGCGTTGGTGCCGGTGGCCATGGAGCTGGCTGCGCTGCCGCCCATGCCAATGCGCATGCCGGGGCCGCCCAACTGAATCAGCAAACTGCCTGCTGGAAATTCGATTTTTTGGGTTTGTTGGGCATCAATTTGCCCCAACCCGCCAGCGATCATGATGGGCTTGTGGTAACCGCGCACCACGCCGTCAACCGTCTGTTCGTACTCTCGAAAGTAGCCCAGCAAGTTGGGCCGGCCAAACTCGTTGTTGAAGGCCGCGCCGCCCAGTGGCCCCTCGGTCATGATTTGCAAAGGGCTTGCAATGTGATCAGGTTTGCCGTGGGGTTGGTCGCTCAGACCGCCCCAGAGCTTGGACACCGTGAACCCCGATAAGCCCGCTTTGGGCTTGGAGCCACGACCGGTGGCCCCTTCGTCACGGATCTCGCCGCCAGCGCCCGTTGATGCGCCTGGGAATGGCGAGATGGCGGTCGGGTGGTTGTGGGTTTCCACCTTCATCAGCACATGGTGCACCGCCGCTTCGGTTTGATAAACAGCGCCTTTTTCGCCTGGTTGATTGTGTGCTGTAGCGCCAGCTGAGCGGGCCAGAAAGCGCTCCAACGGGTGGCCTTCCATCACCGACGCGTTGTCCGAGTACGCCACCACGGTGTGTTGCGGGCTCACTTGGTGGGTGTTGCGGATCATGCCAAACAAGCTCTTGTCTTGTGCCACACCGTCGATGGTGAACTCGGCATTGAAAATTTTGTGGCGGCAATGCTCGCTGTTGGCTTGGGCAAACATCATCAACTCCACATCGGTGGGGTTGCGTTGCAAGCCGGTAAAGGCCTTCAGCAGGTAATCGATCTCGTCTTCGGCCAGTGCCAAGCCCCAAGCTGTGTTGGCTTGGGCCAAGGCGTTGCGGCCACCGCCCAGCACATCCACATGGGCCATGGGGGCTGGTTCTAAGGCGGTAAACAAGCCGGCGGCTTCGGCACGGCTGGGCATTGCCGATTCGGTCATGCGGTCATGCAGCACCGTGGCCACTTGGCCCCATTGCTCGGCGCTCAATTTGGCGCTGCCCAACAACGGCGACTTCAAGGCCAGGCGATATTCCGTCAAGCGTTCGACCCGGCGCAACTCAATGCCGCAGTTGTGTGCAATGTCGGTGGCTTTGGACGCCCAGGGTGAGACCGTGCCCAAACGGGGGCTGACCACGATGACGGGGCCTTCCGAGGGGCCCGTGTAAGGCTCGCCATAAGTCAGCAAAGCCGCGAGGGTTGTGTGCGGCGATTCGGCCAAGGGTGTAACGGTGGCCACCAAGTGAACAAAACGGGCAGAAATGCCCACAATTTGAGGAGAAATAACAGCCAAACGAGGCAAAAGCTGGGCAATGCGGAAGTCGCTGAGGGCGTTGCCGCCTTCGAAAGTCGTGATGTGCAGGGACACGGGGTGACCTTGTTATGGGACGGAAAAAGCGTCGTACCGGAGCCGCTGACTGGGGCTGACCGACAAAGGGTCTATTTTAGCCGGGGAAACCCTGATTTCAGTGGCGGCCAGAAGCCTCTGGGATAATCTCGCCCTATGACCATTACCTTGAAAACAGCCGAAGACATTGAAGGCATGCGGCTTGCCTGCCGACTGGCCTCCGAAGTGCTGGACTACATCGAGCCCTTCATCAAGCCGGGCGTCACCACCAACGAGATCGACAAGCTTTGCCACGACTACATGGTGAATGTGCAGCAATGCATTCCTGCCCCGCTGAACTATGCGCCGGGCGGCTACAAGCCCTACCCCAAGTCGATTTGCACCTCCATCAACCACCAAGTCTGTCATGGCATTCCGAACGACAAGCCTTTGAAAAAAGGCGACTCGCTCAACGTTGACATCACCACCATCAAAAATGGATGGCATGGTGACACCAGCCGCATGTTCCATGTGGGAGAGGCCTCGATCGCAGCCAAACGGCTGGCCCATTTGACCTACGAGGCCATGTGGAAAGGCATCGAACAAGTCAAACCCGGTGCCCATTTGGGCGACATCGGGCATGCCATTCAAAAATTTGCCGAAGGTCATGGCTTTTCGGTGGTGCGAGAGTTTTGCGGCCACGGCATCGGCCGAGGCTTTCACGAAGAGCCGCAGGTCTTGCATTACGGCAAACCTGGCACTCTGGTGCAATTGGTGCCTGGCATGGTCTTCACCATCGAACCCATGATCAATGCGGGCAAACGCGACATCAAAGAAATGGGCGACGGCTGGACCATCGTGACGAAAGACCATTCTTTGTCGGCCCAGTGGGAGCACACCGTGGTGGTGACCGAAACAGGTTACGAAGTTCTGACGCTGTCCGCAGGTAGCCCCCCCATTCCAGCCTTCATCACCGAAAAAGCCACCGCCTGAAATGAGCGAGCTGTCCCCATCTGCAGACCTTGCGCTGCTGCGAGAGACCTACAAGCAAGACAAGGCGGCCGTTCTGCGAACGCTGGCCAACAGCGGGTCTGCCGCGCGGGGGCTGAAGCAAACCTTGAAGCAACTCTCCATCTTGGCGGATGGCTTGCTGATTCAACTCTGGCAAAACGCCCACTTTGCACCTGAGTTGAGCCTGGTGGCGGTGGGTGGGTTTGGCCGTGCCGAATTGTTTCCGCACTCCGATGTGGATGTGCTGGTGTTGTTGCCTGACGGCCAATCGCCCGAGCATTCGCCTGAGTTACAAAGCCAATTAGAGCGATTCATTGGCAGTTGCTGGGACACGGGTTTGGAAATTGGCGCCAGCGTGCGCACCCTCAGCGAGTGTTTGGCCGAATCGGCCAAAGACATCACCGTGCAAACCTCTTTGCTCGAGTCGCGCCGCGTCACGGGCAACACCCGCTTGTTCACCGAGTTTCAAAAGCAGTACCAAGCGGCCATGGACCCCCAGGCCTTCATGGTCGCCAAAACGCTGGAGTTGCGTCAGCGGCACACCAAATTTGAAGACACGCCCTACGCCCTGGAACCCAATTGCAAAGAATCGCCCGGTGGATTGCGCGACTTGCAGGTGATTTTGTGGGTGGCCCGTGCCGCCGGCCTTGGCCAAAGTTGGGACGAACTTGCTCGCAAAGGTTTGGCGACACCCCTGGAGGCACGCCAAATCAAGCGAAACGAAGCCTTGTTGGGGTTGATTCGAGCGCGGCTACATCTGCAGGCCAAGCGGCGCGAAGACCGTTTGGTGTTTGACTTGCAAACCGCGGTGGCCGAGTCTTTTGGATTTGCCTCCGATGTCACACCCGAAGGCCGGCTGGCCTTGCGTGCCAGTGAAAAACTGATGCGCCAATACTATTGGGCGGCCAAAGCGGTGACGCAGTTGAACCAAATTTTGCTGCTGAACATCGAGGACCGATTGAAAGCCGATCGGGGCGAGTTGGTGAACGACTTCAGGCCCCTGAACGAACGCTTTTTTGAAAAAGCGGGCCTGATTGAAGTGGCCAGCGACGACCTGTACCAAAAGCACCCCCACGCGATTTTGGAAACCTTTTTGCTGTACCAAACCACGCCGGGCGTGAAAGGGTTTTCGGCCAGAACGTTGCGAGCGCTCTACAACGTACGGGCCATCATGAATGGGCGTTTTCGCTCAGACCCGGTCAACCGCCAGAGTTTTTTGCAGATCTTGCAGCAACCCCAAGGCATCACGCATGCCTTGCGTTTGATGAACGAAACCTCGGTTCTGGGTCGTTATCTTTGGGTGTTTCGGCGCATTGTGGGTCAGATGCAGCACGACCTGTTTCATGCCTACACGGTGGACCAGCATATTTTGATGGTGCTGCGCAATGTGCGCCGATTCTTCATGGCGGAGCACACCCACGAATACCCTTTTTGCTCGCAACTGGCCGGCGGCTGGGACAAGCCTTGGATCTTGTACACCGCAGCCTTGTTTCACGACATTGCCAAAGGCCGAGGCGGCGATCACTCCAAACTCGGCATTGCCGAGGTGCGCACCTTTGCCCGCCAACACAAGCTCGACAAAGAAGATGCTCAGTTGGTCGAATTTTTGGTCGGTGAACACCTGACCATGAGCCATGTGGCGCAAAAAGAAGACCTGAGCGATGCCGAGGTCATCGGCCGATTCGCGCAACGCGTGGGCAACGAACGCCGTTTGACGGCTTTGTACTTGCTGACCGTGGCCGATATCCGTGGCACCAGCCCCAAAGTGTGGAACGCTTGGAAGGGCAAATTACTGGAAGATTTGTACAAATCCACTCTGCGGGTTTTAGGAGGCCGTGCGCCCGATGCCAACGCCGATGTCGAAGCTCGCAAGCGCGAGGCATTGGTCGAATTGGCCCGACAAGCCCAACCCCACGAAGGGCAAAAAGCCTTCTGGGACACCTTGGATGTGAGTTATTTCATGCGGCACGACGCGTCTGACATTGCCTGGCATGCCCGACAGTTGTCTCGCCATGTGGCACGCCCCGAGCCTGACCAGCCTCGCACCGTTGTGCGGGCGCGGCCGTCTCCGGTGGGAGAAGGTCTGCAAGTGCTGGTCTACACCCCCGACCAGACCGACTTGTTTGCCCGCATTTGTGGTCACTTTGACCAGTCGGGCTTCAGCATTTTGGACGCCAAAATCCACACCACCCGCACCGGATGGGCGCTCGACACCTTCCAAATCGTCACCACCTTGCTGCCCGAGCACTACCGTGAACTGATGACCATGGTCGAGTTGGGCTTAACCCAGACTTTGGAGCGTCAAGGCCCCTTGCCGCCACCCACCAAAGGCCGTGTTTCGCGCCGCGTGAAAAGCTTTCCCATCACCCCCCGGGTGGCGCTCAAGCCAGACGACAAAGCGCAAAACTGGTTGCTCAGCATTTCAGCCAGCGACCGCAACGGTTTGCTCTACAGCATTGCACGGGTGTTGGCCGAACACGGCATTGACCTGCAATTGGCCAAGATCAGCACCTTGGGCGAACGGGTGGAAGACACCTTCTTGATCAGTGGCGCTGAGTTGCAACAAAGCAAAGCGCAGATCGCCATCGAAACCGAATTGCTGGCTGCGCTGCAACCGGTCTAAAACCTGAAGACAGGCTGAGACGGCCACCTTGCTGCGCTGTGCTGGCTCAGCTTTTCTTGCGGGGTGGCAAGCCCGTGTGCTGGGTCAAGATTTGACCTTTTTGGGGCTGTCCTTTGCGTTTGGACAAGGTGGACAAAGCCACTGAGGCTTTTTCGCCAACGCCTGTGCTGTTTTTGCGGCGCGCACTTTTGTAACCCTCTTCTGCCAACGGCTGCCAGCTGGGAATCAGGTGGTGCTTGCCATTGCCAATCAGGTCAGAGCGGCCCATCGCCTTCAGGGCTTCGCGCAGCAGGGGCCAATTGTTCGCGTCGTGGTAGCGCAAAAATGCTTTGTGCAGGCGGCGACGCTTGTCGCCCTTCACGATGTCCACCTTCTCGCTGTCGCGGGTGATTTTGCGCAATGGGTTGCGCGTGGAGTGGTACATCGCCGTGGCGGTGGCCATGGGGCTCGGGTAGAAGGTCTGCACCTGGTCCGCGCGGAAACCATTTTTCTTCAGCCAAACGGCCAAATTCATCATGTCCTCGTCGCTGGTGCCGGGGTGCGCGGCAATGAAATACGGGATCAAAAACTGTTTTTTTCCCGCCTCTTCGCTGTACTTGTCGAACATCGACTTGAACCGGTCATAGGTGCCAATGCCCGGCTTCATCATTTTGGACAACGGGCCACCTTCGGTGTGCTCGGGCGCAATTTTCAGGTAGCCGCCCACGTGGTGTTGCACCAGTTCCTTCACATATTCAGGCGACTGCACGGCCAAGTCGTAGCGCAAACCAGAGCCAATCAAGATTTTCTTGATCCCCTTGAGGTTGCGTGCACGGCGGTACATGTTGATCAGCGGGCCGTGGTCGGTGGTCAGGTTCTGGCAAATTCCAGGGAACACACAACTGGGTTTACGGCAGGCCGACTCAATCTCCGGGCTGCGACAGCCCAATCGGTACATGTTGGCGGTGGGGCCACCCAAGTCCGAAATGACACCCGTGAAGCCTTTGACTTTGTCGCGGATGTCTTCCACCTCGCGAATGACCGAATCCTCGGAACGGCTTTGGATGATGCGGCCCTCGTGCTCGGTGATGGAGCAAAAAGTACAGCCCCCAAAACAGCCGCGCATGATGTTCACGCTGAAGCGAATCATCTCCCACGCGGGGATCTTGGTCGCATGGTCGTGGCTGCCGTTTTCGTCGGCATAACGCGGATGCGGGCTGCGGGCATAAGGCAGGTCAAACACCAAATCCATCTCGGCGGTGGTCAACGGAATGGGGGGCGGCGTGATCCAGACATCGCGCGCCGTATTGCCTTCACCATGCGCTTGCACCAAACAGCGGGCATTGCCGGGGTTGGTCTCCAGGTGCAGCACGCGGTTGGCGTGGGCGTACAGCACGGGGTCTGATTTGACCTGCTCGAAGCTGGGCAGGCGTATCACGCTTTTCTCGCGCGGAGGCACTTTGTGGGTGCCTTTGCCCCTCAGGCCCGATGACAAGGCGGGGTTGGGCACAAAGGTCAGGGGTTGAATGGGCGCCTGCACCGCGCGGGCTTGTGCCACAGCCGCCGTCAAATCGGCTTCGATGGCTTGAGCATTGTGGCCTTTGGCCACTTCTTTGGCCTCTTCCTCACGTGCACAGGTCGCGCCCTGCTCCCTGGCTTGGTCCGAAATCATCAAATAGGGGTTGATGTGGGCTTCCACATGCCCGGGTGTGTCCACGCTGGTGGAGTCGATCTCAAACCAGCCTTCAGGCGTTTCACGGCGCACAAAGGCGGTACCGCGAACATCGGTGATTTCTTGCACTGGTTCACGAGCCGCCAGGCGGTGGGCGATCTCGACAATCGCACGCTCGGCGTTGCCATACAGCAGCAAATCGCACTTGCTGTCCACCACCACCGAACGACGCACTTTGTCGGACCAATAGTCGTAGTGCGCAATGCGGCGCAAGCTGCCCTCAATGCCGCCCAAAACAATGGGTGTTTCAGGAAATGCTTCACGGCAACGCTGGCTGTAAACAATGGCGGCACGGTCAGGCCGCTTGCCCCCCACATCGCCGGGGGTGTAAGCATCGTCACTGCGAATTTTGCGGTCCGCCGTGTAGCGGTTGATCATGGAATCCATGTTGCCGCTGGTTACCCCCCAAAACAAATTGGGTTTGCCAAGCGCTTTGAAGGCTTCAGCACTGGTCCAGTCGGGTTGGGCGATGATGCCGACCCGAAAACCCTGGTTTTCCAACATGCGGCCAATCACCGACATGCCAAAACTGGGGTGATCCACATACGCGTCGCCAGTGACAATGATGATGTCGCAGCTGTCCCAGCCCAACTGGGTCATTTCCTCGCGACTCATCGGCAAAAAAGGTGCCGTACCAAAGCGCTGTGCCCAGAACTTGCGGTAACTGGTCAACGGCTTGGCATCACGCGGAAAAAAAGAGACGTCGGTGAAGGCGTTCATGGGCTGGGCACTCGGGATAACCCGCTAGTGTAGGGGCTCGCGCTTGGGCCTGAAGTTTGAGCGGGTATTCCCACGGCGACTCTCGATGACCGCTTGCCTGACAATCGGGCCATGTCTTTTTCTTTAGCCGCCCCGGCCAACCATGAATTGGTGATCAAAAAGAGCCGTTTCATCGCCTGCATCGAGCCCGTCGTTGGCCGGGAGGAAGCCCAGGCCCGGGTGGCCGCGCTGAAAGCCGCGCATCCCGATGCGGCGCATGTGTGTTGGGCACTGCTGGCGGGCGGTCAATCAGCGGCCAACGACGATGGTGAACCCAGTGGCACGGCCGGCCGCCCCATGTTGGAGGTTTTGCGCCACCAACAGCTGGAGGGTGTGATGGCCTCGGTGGTGCGTTACTTTGGCGGTGTCAAATTGGGTGCGGGGGGCTTGGTCCGGGCCTACACCGACGCGGTGGCGCAAGCCTTGTTGAGCGCCGAAAAAATTCCCATGATTCCCAAAACCACGCTGGCCTGCACCGTACCCTATGCCCTCGAAGGCATGGTGCGGCGGGAGGTCGATCTGGCAAAAGCGCAGTTGCTGAAGGTCGAACACGGCAGTGGGGTTTGTTTGACTTTCAGCATGCCCCAATCTGAAACCGAGGCCATGGTCATGCGATTGAACGATTTAGGCCATGGGCATTTGGTCTGGTCAGAGCCTGACTTGGTGGCTTGAGCACATTGGGATAATGACGCCATGTCTGAAACTGCACCTTTGAACCAGCCGCGTTCAAAAACCGATTTGTTTGTGTCGTTCACCTTGTTGGCTTTGCAAGGGTTTGGTGGTGTTTTGGCCGTCGTGCAGCGCGAGTTGGTCGAAAAAAAACGTTGGATGACTCGTGAGCAATTTGTCGAAGACTGGGCCGTGGCCCAAATCATGCCGGGCCCCAATGTGGTCAATTTGTCCTTGATGATTGGTGGACGCTATTTCGGTTTGGCCGGTGCATTGGCCGGATTGGCCGGCATGCTGACCGCACCCTTGTGCGTGGTCTTGATCTTGGCGATGGCTTTTGGCGGCGTGTCTGACCAAGCGTGGGCGCAAGGCGCTTTGCGAGGCATGGGCGCCGTATCTGCGGGTTTGATTGCTGCCGTGGGCTTGAAATTAATCGCTGCCTTGCGCTTCAATCCCATGGGCATGCCGGTTTGCTTGGCCCTGGCAGCAGCCAGTTTTGTTGGCGTGGGGGTGATGCGTTGGCCTTTGGCCTACGTGTTGTTGGGCACAGGCGTTTTGGCTTGTGGCTGGGCGTATGTGCAACTGGCACGCCAAGCCAGCCAAGCGGAGGGTCGCCCATGAACCCGGTGTTGCAATTGTCGGCACAGGACTGGTTGAGCTTGTTCAACCACTTTGCCTCGCTCTCTTTGCTGGCAGTCGGCGGCGCCATCACCGCCGCCCCCGATATGCACCGTTATTTGGTGGACGAGACCCAGTGGCTAAGCGAGTCCCAGTTCACCTCGTCCATCGCTTTGGCGCAAGCGGCACCCGGCCCTAACATTTTGTTTGTGGCCTTGATGGGCTGGAACGTGGGCCTGAACGCCGGAGCGGGTTTGGGTGGGGGTTGGATCAGTGCAGGCCTGGCTAGTTTGGGCGTTTGCGTCACGATGATTGGCATCATGCTGCCCTCTTCCATCTTGACTTACACGGCCACGCGTTGGGCACACCAACACCGAGAAAACCTGGGCATTCGAGCCTTCAAATCGGGCATGGCCCCGATCGTGATTGCCTTGTTGTTGGCCACCGCTTGGTTGTTGACCCTGAGCCACAACCAACCCAGCCGAGACTGGCCGCTGTATGTGCTCACCGCAGTGACCACTTTTGTGGTTTGGCGCACCCAGGTGCACATGCTTTGGCTGATTGGCCTGGGGGCTGGTCTTGGCGCACTGGGCTGGGTGTGAATAAGCCGGGCTTGCACGCCTGAGAGACGGAAAATGGCCTCTCTCAGAGGGGAGACTCAGCGTGGGTTTTCGAAGAAAACGCTGGTGGCGTAATCGCTGAATTCGAAGTACACCTTTTTCTCGCTCGGATCAGCCAACATGTTGAAGTTTTCGTCAAGCACACCGTAGCCATAACGGTAAGCGCGGGGCTTGCCATCGTCGGTGCCCAAGGCGGTGCTGATCTTGTCGACTTTGACAAAACGGCGAACCAGTTTGTCACCGGCATAGACTTCCAAAACACCATTGGTACCTGTCCAGTTTTGGATGTCGCGGCTGATTTTGTTTTGTTGCTCTTGCGTACAAGCGCTTAGCAAAAAGAGACCCGTGAGAGAGACGCCCAAGGCGATTCGTTTGAACAAGGCGGTCATACAGGGGTCCTAAGGGTTGAAAAAAATCAGCTGCGTTGGCGCAACGCTTCGTACAGACAGACACCACTGGCCACCGAAACGTTCAGGCTTTCCACAGCCCCTCGCATCGGAATGCTCACCAGTTCATCGCAATTTTTACGGGTCAATTGCCGCATGCCAGCACCTTCGGCCCCTAACACCAAGGCGGTAGGGACTTTCAGGTCGGCTTGGTAAATGTTTCGAGGTGCATCGTCGCTGGTGCCGACCACCCAAATGTCACGTTCTTTCAACTCGCCCAGAGTGCGGGCCAAATTGGTCACCATGAAATAGGGCATGGTTTCTGCTGCACCGCTGGCCACCTTGGCCACGGTGGCATTGATGCCTGCCGCGTGGTCCTTGGGCGCGATCACCGCATGCGCGCCGGCCCCATCGGCTACGCGCAAACAAGCCCCTAGGTTGTGCGGGTCAGTGACACCGTCCAGCACCAACAACAAGGGAGGCCCCTCAATCGTGTCCAACAAGTCATCCAAGGAATGGTTTTGTGGCATGGGTGAGACCATGGCCACAACCCCCTGATGGCCATGCCCCCCGGCCAGTTTGGCCAAGCGCTCGCTGTCAGATTCGATCAGGCGCATGCCTGAATCGCGCGCTTTGTCGATGAACTGACGCATTCGCGCGTCACGGCGGGTGACCTCGAAATGAATTTCAACAACGGATTGAGGTGCGATCTTGAGTCGCACACCCACGGCATGGAAGCCGAACAGCACTTTATGGGATGACATGCTGGGATTATCGTTGTTCCGTCAGCAGGTACGACTCAGCCGCAGCAAACAATGTTGCAGCCCCAGAACGTTATGAGGTCGTTGTTTCAGTCAGTTGACCTGCTTGAATCAGCAATTGGCGCTCACAACGTGCAGCCAATTGGCGGTCGTGCGTGACCAACACCAGCGTCGTGCCCTGCTCGCGGTTGAGTGCGAACATCAAATCCATGATGGCTTCACCGGTTGCATGGTCCAAACTGCCTGTAGGTTCATCGGCCAACAACACATCGGGTTGCACCACAAAAGCGCGCGCCAAGGCCACCCGTTGCTGTTCACCACCCGACAACACTTTGGGCAAGTGTTTGAGACGTTCGCCCAATCCCACCCGTTGCAACATGGCGGTTGCTGTGGCACGGGCATCTGGTTTGTCAGCCAACTCAAGGGGCAACATGACGTTTTCAAGGGCGGTGAGGTTGGGCATCAGCTGAAAACTCTGGAACACAAACCCCACATGCTGGGCACGCAAAGCGGCTCGCTCATCCTCTGATAAATCGAACAACGATTGCCCTGCCAACACCACCTGCCCCGTGGTGGGCGTGTCCAATCCGGCCAGAATGGCCAAAAGCGTACTTTTGCCAGAGCCAGAAGCACCGACAATAGAAGCCGTTTCCCCGGCGTTCAAAGAAAAATGAATATCACGCAAAATGGTCAGTTGACCGCTGGCATCCTGCACGCTTTTGGAGACGCCGCGCACGGAAATGATGGATTCAGGCATGCACAAACCTTTGTATAGACGTCGTCACTTTAACTGCAGCTTGCTGGCCCTTGCCTGCTGGGGTTTTGTGGCCCCTGCCCTGGCAAGCCAACGGCAGCGCATTTTGGTGTTGGGTGACTCGCTGAGCGCCGAATATGGCTTGCCCCGTGGCACGGGATGGGTCGCCTTGTTGCAAAAACAATTGGCGGCCGAAAAACCCCATGTCGAGGTGGTCAACGCCAGCATCAGTGGTGAAACAACATCAGGTGGGCGTTCGCGTTTGGGTGCGCTCCTGCAAAAACACCAGCCCACACATGTGGTCATCGAGCTGGGCGGCAACGATGCTTTGCGCGGCCTGCCCGTCAAAATGACCCAAGACAATTTGCAAACCATGACGCGTTTGGCGCAAGAGGCCAAAGCCCAGGTGTTGCTGTTGGGCATGCAGATGCCGCCCAATTACGGGCCCGATATGGCCAAACAATTTGAGGCGGCATACACCCAAGTCGCGAAAACCCAAAAAGTAGCTCTGGTGCCTTTTTTCTTGAAAGGCATTGGCGATGACCCAGAACCCCTGAAATGGTTTCAGGCCGACCGCATTCACCCCAACGAAGCCGCTCAAGCACGCATGCTGGCCAATGTTTGGCCCATTTTAAAAAAACAACTTCCATGAGCGTTCACCTCATATCGGCCGCAGAGGCCATGCAAAAACTCAACCGCTTTGATGCCATTTTGGATGCGCGATCGGAGGGTGAACATGCCGAAGACCACTTGCCTGGTGCGCTCAGCTGGCCCTCGCTGAACAACGAAGAGCGCATCCGAGTGGGCACCTTGTACAAACAAGTCAGTCCATTTGAGGCGCAAAAAGTGGGTGCGGCGTTGGTCGCCAAAAACATTGCACAGCACATCGAACAGCATGTGATGGACAAACCCCGCAACTGGGAACCCTTGATCTATTGCTGGCGCGGAGGCAAACGCAGCAATTCTTTGGCGTTGATCTTGGGCCAAATTGGCTTCAAAGTGCACCTGATCGAGGGCGGCTACAAAGCGTTTCGCAAAGAGGTGCTGGAGGACGTTCCGCGGCAAGCCTCGCGCCTGCAGTTTCGGGTGTTGTGTGGCCCCACGGGCTCTGGCAAAACCCGATTGTTAGAAGCCTTGGCACAAGCGGGTGCGCAAGTCCTCGACTTGGAGGCCATTGCCAGCCACCGCAGTTCGGTGCTGGGGCTGATTCCAGGTGCGCCTCAACCCACGCAAAAAGCCTTTGACACCCAAGTGTGGGATGCCTTGCGTCAATTCGATCCGCAACGCCCGGTGTATGTCGAGGCCGAAAGTAAGAAAGTGGGCAACCTCACCGTGCCAGCCGATTTGATGACCGCCATGCGAGCCAGCCCATGTTGGCGCGTCGAGCTGCCGCTTGAGCGCCGGGTGGATTTGCTCTTGGAGGACTATGCGTTTTTTACGCAAGACCGCGCCCTGTTTGCCGACCGCTTGTCCCGTTTAACCGCCCTCAGGGGCAAAGCCGTGGTGCAAGACTGGCACGACAAAATTGAGCGGGGAGAAATGCGCGAGGTGGTCACTGAACTGCTGACGGCTCACTATGACCCGGGTTATGACCAGTCCACGCGGCAAAATTTTGTGCAATTTGACACCGCTCCGGTCATCTCGCCCGCCAGCCACAGCCGGGCTGACATGCTGGCACTGGCCCATCAGCTGGTGGCTGACTGAAGGGGCGACAGGGCCACCCAAAATGCTGGATGCGGCTGATGCGAACACTCAGGCTGTATCAGGCGAACTGTGGTGGCCTCAGGTGGCATGCGGCAAGTGTGTGACGCATCAAACAGCAGATGCTGGTGCGTCACCTTCTGTCGCGTCAGGCCCCAGAGTTTGGTCAGCCACATCATTGTTTTCAGGCGATGCCTCGTCGAAGCCATCATCAGGCACCAATCCTGATTTGCGGTCGGACTTGGCTTTGAGCTTGTCTTCTTTTTTGCGTTTTTTGGCCAATTCTTTTTGGCGTTTTTCGAATCCGTAGTTGGGTGTGGCCAAGATGGCTCCTTAAATTAAGCTGACCAATGTAACAGCTTACGAAGCACTTTCTTCCCACGCCACACTGCCTCTGTAGGCATGCCAGCTGGCATGCCCCAGCCAAGGCCCCACCACCACAATGCCCAAGGCCCACGGCAACAGTGCACTGACCACCAACATGCTGAGCAGCAGGCCCCACAACAGCATCACCGCAGGGTGTGAAAAAACCACCCGCATACTGGTCAACACGGCCGATATGGCATCGGTATCGCGGTCCAAAATCATGGGGATCGAGACCACAGACAGGCCGTAAACCAAAGACGCAAATACGCCGCCAACGCCCAAATAGACCAACAAAAAGTCGACGTTTTGGGGATTGAACACCGCTTCAATCACGCCTGTGGTCGAGGGCATGCCTGTGTTGAAAAACACCGCAAACACCACCAATGAGGCCCTGCCCCACAACAACTCCAACACCATCAACACCAGTACCAACATCGCCATGCTGCGAATATGCTGATCCCAGCACATCAAGGATTTGCCCATTTCGGGCTGTTCACCCTGATCTCTTTTTCGGCTGACTTCGTACAAGCCCATTGCCAAAAATGGGCCCACCAACAAACAACCCGAGACCATGGTCAGGGTGTATTCGGGTTTGTGTTTGAACACGGTGGCCAAAATCTGGGCCATGAACCAAAAAGTGACCCCGTAGAAAAGCGCAATGCCAGGATGGCTGATCAGGTCAACCCCACCCCGCACCAACCACCGAAAGGGGTCGGCAAACCCAAGGGGCCGCATGAGGGCTTGAGGCCCCTCTGGAGGTGGCGGCACATAGGGCTCGGCCATGGTGGGCAACGCCTCTTGCCCATGGTGGGCATCGGCGGATTCAGCATCTGCCACTGAAGACGGATGTGGGTCGTTGAGGGTCATGATTGGCAAATGATTGAACTGTGACTCGAAGACTAACGGTGCGGGGCTCGCATGAACAGTCAGGAAACTACCGAGCCACTCGCCCTTTGCAACCCTCTTCGTTGCCTCCATGCGCAACTGTTAACTGGGATGCTCCTCAGACCAATGGCAAATGCGCCTCAAGCGCTTGATGCAAGTCAAGGATCAGGTCGTCGGCCGCCTCCAAGCCCGTAGAGAAACGCACCAAATGACCGGGTTGCACATGAGCCGGCCAATCGGGGCGCATCGATCTCAGGTCGTAGGGCACCACCAAACTGATCGGTCCGCCCCAGCTGTAACCTATTTTGAAAAGTTTCAGGTGGTCGCAAAAAGCATCGACTTGCGCTGATGAGTAGCGAGGGTCTAGCATCACACTGAACAAGCCCGCAGCCAAGCCAGAATTCGTCTCGCTTTGACACAAAGATTGCCAATGCGCATGTCCAGGCGCACCGTTGAATGCCGGGTGCAACACCTGCACACATGCCGCTTGAGATTGCCACCAATAGGCCAACGTGCGCGCCGTGTGGTCGTGCGCGGCGTAACGCAATGCGATGCTGGGCAATGAGCGCAAAACAGTCTCAACATCGTTGGCGCCCACCCCCAAGCCCAATCGCATGTGGCACAACTTGAGCTTGAGGTGCAATGCATCGTCGCGTGTAACGACGCTGCCCATCAGCACATCACCGCCACCACTCGGGTATTTCGTCAAGGCCTGAACGCTGATGTCCACGGCCAATCTTGAGGGCGCATCAGCGCCATCGCGCAGCAAGTCAAAGGGCTTGAAAGCCAAGCCTGCGCCCCAGGTGTTGTCGAGTGCGCACAGCACCCCTTTGGCCTGACACCGCCGCACCAACTCAGGCAAATCTGGAAACTCCATGCTGACCGAGCCTGGTGCCTCCAACCACACCAAGCGCGTTTGCTCGGTGATGTTGGCACTCAAGTCGTTGGGGTCCATCGGGTTGTAGAGACGGTGTCGGATGCCATAGTGGCGCAACTCACCCTCGGCCAAAGCTTTGTTGGGCCCATACGCGTTGGAAGGCAACAGCACCTCATCGCCAGATTTCAGCAAGGCCAATGACACGGTCGCCAAAGCGGCCAATCCGCTCGGCACCAACAAACACTGCGCGCCACCTTCGAGGTGGCACAAACGCTCTTCTAACAAATAGGTGGTGGGTGTGCCGTGCAGACCATAGGTGTAGGCCGACTTGTCTTTCCACTCTCGCTGGCGCATGTCTGCCACGGTTGGAAAAAACACCGTAGAGGCCTTGAACACGCCCGGTTGTGGCGCTTCAAATCCCTCGGGGGGTTGGTAAGCGTGATGAATCAAGCCGGTCGGGCCGGCAGGAAAGTCAGAATCGGTCATCGTTCAATCCTAATGCAAACAGCCTCCCGAAGGAGGCTGTTGCTCTGGCATGCATGGACGTGAATTACACGCTCCACTTTTCCATCAACTTCTCAGGGCGAATGTTGTCGTACGGCTCAAAAGGCTGGTGAATCCAAGGGTTGGTGGGCAAATCTTGCACCGAATAATCAGGCTCAAAGGTGGACACGCCTTTGGTCCAGAGCACGGCCGTGCGCAACTCGGTGACGGGCTTGTAGTTGTTTTTCAATTGGTCAACCACTGCGCGCAAGGTGTGACCCGTGTCGGCCAAATCGTCCACCAACAGCACTTTGCCAGCGATTTCGCCTTTAGGAGTGGTGATGTATCGGGCGATGTCCAAGTGGCCTTGCACCGTACCGGCCTCGGCTCGGTAAGAGCTGGTGGACATGATGGCCAAGGGTTTGTCAAAAATACGCGAAAGCACATCACCAGGGCGCATGCCACCGCGGGCCAGACACAAGATGTTGTCAAATTCCCAGCCCGATTGGTGGATTTTGATGGCCAGTTTCTCAATCAGGTTGTGGTACTCGTCGTAGCTCACATACAGGTGCTTGCCGTCTTCGGTCAACATGGGGGACTCCTCAATTTCAGGGGTTAAGGTCAGTGTTCACTTGAAAAACGCGTTTTCAAGCGGCAAAGGGGTTGTGCAACAAGATCGTGTGGTCGCGGTCTGGGCTGGTCGACACCACGTGCACGGGCACGCCCGTGACTTCGGCAATGCGTTCCAAATAGCGACGGGCCGATGCGGGCAATTTGTCCATTTCGGTCACACCCACGGTGGTTTCGGTCCAACCGGGAATGACTTCATAAATGGGTTTGCAGCGGGCGATTTCATCCGCACCCATAGGCAAAATGTCGATGATTTCGCCATCGAGTTCATAGCCTGTGCACAGCATCAACTCTTTCAAGCCATCCAGCACGTCGAGCTTGGTGATGCACAAACCCGACAAGCCATTGACCTGCGCACTGCGCTTGAGCAAAGCCGCGTCAAACCAGCCGCAGCGACGTGAGCGACCGGTGGTCACGCCTTTTTCGGCGCCGACGGTGGACATGTGGTACCCAGGCGTACCGGGCGTTTCCCAATCGAGTTCGGTGGGGAATGGACCGCCACCCACACGGGTGCAGTAGGCTTTGGTGATGCCCAAGATGTAGTGCAGCAGGCCAGGACCCACGCCCGAGCCAGCGGCTGCATTGCCCGCTACGCAATTGCTCGAAGTGACGAACGGGTAAGTGCCATGGTCCACATCCAGCAAAGTGCCTTGTGCACCTTCAAACAGCAAATTGGCGCCCGCGCTGTGCGCGTCGTTCAGTTCACGCGAGACATCGGCCACCATGGGCAACAAGTCCTTGGCGTAGGCCATGGCTTCGTTGTAAGTTGCATCAAAATCGACGGCAGCCGCGCCCAAAATATTGACCAACACTTCATTGTGCAGAGCCAAGTTTTCGCGCAGTTTGGTGGCAAATCGCTCGGGGTATTTCAGGTCTTGCACGCGCAAGGCGCGGCGGGCGACTTTGTCTTCGTAAGCGGGGCCGATGCCGCGACCGGTGGTGCCAATTTTTGCGGTGCCGGCTTTTTCTTTGGCCGCTTCACGCCCCACATCCAAAGCCACGTGGTAAGGCAAGATCAACGGGCAAGCCTCACTCACGCGCAGACGTGAACGAACCTCAACCCCGGCTTTTTCAAGACCGGCAATTTCTTCCAACAACTTGGGGACCGAGAGCACCACGCCATTGCCGATGTAACACTTCACGCCCGCACGCATGATGCCGCTGGGAATCAGATGCAAAGCTGTTTTCACGCCATTGATCACCAACGTGTGTCCCGCGTTGTGACCGCCTTGGAAACGCACCACGCCTTGTGCGCTTTCGGTCAACCAGTCGACCAGTTTGCCCTTGCCCTCATCGCCCCATTGGGTGCCCACGACGACCACATTACGGCCTTGCTTCTTGTTCATGCTTGAAATGTTCTTTCTCAAAGAGCCTGTACCAGCCACTGGCCTGCGGCTTCGACGAGCTCACGGTCACAATGGAATTCATCAACTTCGCTTTCGTGCCCGGGCAAGACGCAAACCACGGTTTCACCCCGTGCACGCAAAGAGGCAATGGCCGCACGTAAAGTAGCCGAGTGCCCCCAAGGTGCCCGAATTGCTGCACGCAGCGCCAAAGGTGCCACTGCCGACACCAATTCTTTCAAATCGAGACTGAACCCCACGGCAGGTCGGTCTCTGTCAATCCGATGGCCAAATACGGCGCCAACGCCGTCATAACGACCGCCACGGGCCAGCGCATCCGATGCGCCTTTGGCATAAATGGCAAAGCACATGCCGCTGTAATAGGCGTAGCCACGGGAGTCGCCCAAATCAAAACTGATGGCGGCACCCGGAATTTGCTCGGACAACCAACGCAATTGGGCCAAAGCTTGGCTGATTTCAGGGCTGTTGGGCAAAAGTCGCGCGGCTTGGTCCAGCACCGAGGCATCGCCGTACAAGCTCACCAAGGCCAGCAGGCCTTGACGATTGGCAGGCGAAAAGTCAACGGTCAGACGCTCTAAAGCACTGCCATCTTTGATGGCCAGAGCGGCGTGAATGTCGTGCCGCAGGGCATCTGAAATTTTTTCGGCTGCAAGCAAACTGCTCACGATGCGTGCATCGGCCAAATCAACTTGCAAATCTCCCACACGGGCGGCACGCAGGCAATCCAGTGCCAATTGCAAAACTTCCAGATCGGCTTCTGGTCCGGCATGGCCGTAAATTTCTGCGCCCAACTGCAGGGGTTCGCGGGTGGCATGCGGGCGTGCAGGACGGGTGTGCAAGACCGGACCGCAATAGCAAAGACGGGTCAGTCCAACACGACCCAATAAATGCGCATCGATGCGGGCCACTTGCGGGGTGGTGTCGGCACGCAAGCCCAAAGTGCGGCCAGACAACTGGTCAACCAGCTTAAAAGTCTGCAAATCAAGGGCTTCGCCAGTGCCCGTGAGCAAAGACTCCAAATGCTCCAGCAGCGGCGGCATGACCAACTCGTAGCCATAGCTACGGGCAGTGTCCAGCAGTTCGCGGCGGAGTTCTTCGATGTGCCGGGCCTCAGAAGGCAGGACATCGGCAATGTGATCCGGGAGGACCCAAGCAGACATGGGGATGAAGGGAGACTGTTAAAAACGAGATTTTACCGACTTGCAAGCCGATTTCTGGGAAACGCGTCAGGAAACAAGCCAGAACAGCAACAATCCTGCCATCACCATGAACATGCCAAAAAAGCGAACTTGGCCATCTTCAAGCTGAAGCAACTGTTCAAACAGCCGCTTCCAGAGCCCCGGCAAGACCATGGGCATGAAACCCTCCAGCATGAGCATTAGGCCCAGCGCCAAAAGGAGGGTTTCCAGAGACATTTACTTTTTGGCAGGCGTTGCACCAGACGAGCTGCGCATGCCTTTGAAAAACTCCGAACTGGCAGGATCGAGCACCATCACGTCGCCCTTGCTGTTGAAGCTGGCTTTGTAAGCCTCCAAGCTGCGGTAGAACTGCGCAAACTGGGGATCACGGCCAAAGGCATCCGCGTACAAACGAGCGGCTTGTGCATCGCCCTGCCCTTTGATTTTTTGTGCTTCGCGGTAAGCGTTGGCCACCGTCACTTCACGCTGACGATCGGCATCGGCGCGAATCTTTTCACCCTCGGCACCGCCCGTCGAGCGCAATTCGTTGGCCACCCGTTTGCGCTCGGCTTCCATACGGCGATAGACCGACTCGGTGATGGTGTCCACATAGTCAGCGCGCGTGATGCGCACATCGACCACATCCACCCCCCAAGGCTTGCTGCCCTTAACGACCAACAAAACAGCCGCCTTGACGTCGTCCATCAACTCTTCACGCTTGAGCGAAAGCAATTCTTTGACGGTCCGCTTGTTGATCTCTTCTTGGAACGCGTTGCGCACCACGCGATTGAGTTGGCTGGTACCGGCTTTTTCATCCAGACCCACATTGCGGATGTACGCCTGAGGGTCGACGATGCGCCAACGCACATACCAATCAATCACCACGCGCTGCTTTTCAGCAGTCAACATGGGCTCGTTGTCAGGGCTGTCCAGGGTCAGCAAACGCTTGTCGATGTAATTGACGTTTTGCAAGGGCGGCGGCAACTTGAAGTGCAAGCCGGGCTCGGTGATGACTTCTTTGATTTGCCCCAAAGCGTAGACCACGCCAAATTGGCGCTGGTCGACCACAAAAACAGTTGAGCTGATCAGCACAAAGCCCAGCAGCAAAGTCGAAATCCACAATCCAATGCGATTCATTTTCTTTGTCCTTATCGTGGATCGCGTTCACGTGAACGCTGCAGGTCCCGCGAACGGGTATCGGCTGCCGCATTGCTGGCAGCATTGGCACCGGCGGGAGCTGCAGCAGGCGCCGCGGCTTCGGCTGCAGGTGGCACCACAGATGAGACCTGTTGCATGATTTTGTCGAGCGGTAAATAGAGCATGTTCGAGCCCTGCTTGCTGTCCACCAGCACCTTGGTCACGTTGCTGTAAATCTGCTGCATCGTATCGGTGTACATCCGGTCGCGCATCACCTGAGGTGCCTTTTGGTACTCGGGCAAGATGGTCTTGAAGCGTTGCGAGTCACCTTCGGCTTGCGCCACGATGCGCTCGCGGTAGGCATCGGCTTCTTCCTTCAAACGGGAGGCCGCACCCACAGCGCGCGGGATCACGTCGTTGGCGTAGGCTTGGGCTTCATTTTTGGCGCGTTCGCGTTCTTGTCCAGCCTTCAGCACATCGTCAAATGCCGCTTGCACTTGCTCAGGGGGGCGAACGCCACCTTGTTGCAAGTTGATACCGACCACCTCAATACCCACCTTGTAGCGGTCGAGGATGGTTTGCATTTTTTGCCGCACGCGAGGGGCAATCTGGTCGCGCTCTTCGGCCAAGGCGGAGTCCATCTTCATTTTGCCGACCACTTCACGCACCGCAGTTTCAGCCGACTGCACGACTGCTTCCGTGGGGTTGCGGCTTTCGAACAAATAAGCCCGTGCGTCGTTCAGACGGTATTGCACAGCAAATTTGATTTCAACAATGTTTTCGTCTTCCGTGAGCATGGCCGACTCACGCAAACCGGTGGCCTTGATGATGTTGTCACGACCAATGTCCACCGATCGGATTTGGGTGACGAACACCAGCTCATGGCGTTGCACCGGATAAGGCATACGCCAGTTGAAGCCAGCCCCTACGGTGGAGTGGTATTTGCCAAACTGGGTGATCACCGCTTGCTGACCTTCTTGCACGATGAAGAAGCCCGTGCCGAGCCAGACCAGCAAAGCCGCGGCCAGGATCACGCCCACGCCTAAATTTTTGAAGAAAACGGGAATGCCAGGACCACCAGAACCACCGCCTGAACCGCCAGAGCCGCCCGAACCACCGGGACCCTGCTGTCCGCCTTTGCCGCCGAAAAGCTGGCCCAGTTTGCGGTTGAAATCGCGCCACAGTTCATCCAAATCGGGCGGGCCGCTTTGTTGCTGCTGCTGGCCACGACCGGGTGGCTGTTGCCACGCATCGGGCTTAGGTCCGGGTGGCGGAGGCACATCGCCAGAAGGTTTGGCGTCTGAGTCCGTGGGCGTCTTGCCCTCATCCCGACCCCAGCGTGGGTCATTCAGGTTGAACATGCCTCGGATCTTTGCGGGGAGCAAGGACCATCTCAGGGCTGGCAGGTGAAAATTCATGGTGAGTTATCTTTGTCAGAATGACGAATGCACATTGTGCCGAATTCGGTGGGCTTTCAAGAGAGATCCATCGGATATTCCCGGGTTAAGTCACGGGGATCTTCGAAATCTGGGACAGATGGCGGCAGGGCTGCTTTCACAATGTCAGACAAGGTGGTCCGCAACAGGTCCAGCCCGGTGCCAGCTTGAGCGCTCAAAAAGACACGCGGCACGGCCACGCCATCCAACTCGTATTGGTCGTGCATGAGCAATGGCGCGCGTTCCGGCGGCAAGGCATCTAGTTTGTTGAAGACCAACAACTGAGGCACTTTGTCCGCCCCAATTTCAGCCAGCACCTTTTGCACCTCGGCCATTTGCTCTGGAAAATCAAGGTTCGCCGCGTCCACCACATGCAGCAGCAAATCAGCTTCTGTGGCCTCCTGCAGTGTGGCCTGAAAAGCTTCCACCAAACCGTGAGGCAAGTCGCGAATAAACCCCACCGTGTCCGACAAAGAGACCGAACGACCGGCTTCGCCCAAATACAACTGGCGCGTGGTGGTGTCCAAAGTGGCAAACAACTGGTCGGCCGCATAGGCCCGCGCTTTCACCAAAGCATTGAACAACGTCGATTTACCGGCGTTGGTGTAGCCCACCAGCGAGATGTTGAAGGTGTCCCGTCTTTCGCGCTGACGGCGTTGGGTGTTGCGTTGTTTTTTAACTTTGACCAAGCGCTCTTTGATGCGTTTGATCGAATCGTTGATCATCCGTCGATCGAGCTCAATTTGGGTTTCGCCAGGACCACCGCGCAGACCAATACCCCCGCTTTGTCGCTCTAAGTGAGACCAACGGCGCACCAGCCGGGTGCTGAGGTATTGCTGTCGGGCCAAATCGACCTGTAACTTGCCCTCATGGCTGCGGGCTCGTTGGGCAAAAATTTCCAAAATCAACAACGTTCGGTCATTCACCGGCAGCCCAATGTGCCGCTCAAGATTTCGTTGTTGGGCTGGGCTCAGAGCTTGATCAAACAGCACCTCGACAGCGCCGTGCATCAAGGCCAAGGCTTTGATTTCGTCGGCTTTGCCACTGCCCACAAACAAGGCAGGATCAGGGGCTTTGCGTTTGCAGGTCAACCGGGCCACGGGCTTCAGTCCACCCGATTCGGCCAGCAAACCCAGTTCTTGCAGGTCCGCATCGAAATGAGGCAGCCCAAAGTCAACGCCGACCAGCAAGGTCGGCGCAGGAGAATGAGAAGAGGATTCAGACAATATCAACAACCTACGGCAGAGCAGCGCAACTACCGGTCGGGCAACACCAAATTAAGCGGTGATTTCGCCGGTTTCGGGTGTGCTGAAGGTCACTGAGCGACCGGGCACGATGGTCGAAATGGCGTGTTTGTAGACCATTTGGGTCACTGTATTGCGCAAAAGCACCACATATTGATCAAAAGATTCGATCTGACCTTGCAGTTTGATACCGTTCACGAGGTAGATGGAAACCGGCACGTGCTCGCGGCGCAGTGCGTTCAAAAAGGGGTCTTGCAAAAGTTGACCTTTGTTGCTCACGATATTCTCCGTGTTCAGAAGTTTTGAAGCCGTGACCTTACCACAGGGTCAGGGCGCGTTAGGCGACGAAATGCGATGTCCTCACATCTCAACCGGCTTCTTTGTCTGCGTAGGGATTGGTCGATGTTTTCATCTCGATGCGCAGTGGCGTCCCCGACAAATTGAAGGCTTTGCGGAATCGGCCTTCAAGGAATCGTTTGTAGGTGTCGGTGACGTGTTCCAGTGAGTTGCCGTGGATCACGATGACGGGTGGGTTCATGCCACCTTGGTGGGCGTAACGCAGTTTGGGGCGGAACATGCCCCCTCTTTGTGGGCTCTGAAACTGCACCGCCTCCAGCAGCAAACGGGTCAAGATGGGTGTGCTCATCTTGCACATGGCCGACTTGTGCGCCTGAACGATTGAGGCCCAAACAGGACCCAAGCCCTGACGTTTTTTGGCTGATATGAAATGGATGTTGGCAAAACTCAAAAACGGCAACCGGTTTTCAATGGACCGTTGAACCAATTGACGCTGGTACTCATCCACCGCGTCCCACTTGTTGACCGCCAGCACCATGGCCCGGCCGCTTTCAAGGGCATAGCCTGCGATGTGAGCGTCTTGGTCGGTTACACCCTGCTCTGCATCGAGCAACAGCAGGACCACATTGGCCGACTCGATGGCTTGCAAAGTCTTCACCACTGAGAATTTCTCGATGGCCTCAAACACCTTGCCTTTGCGGCGCAAGCCTGCGGTGTCGATCAGCTCAAATTTTTGACCTTGACGTTCAAAAGGCACCGATATCGCGTCGCGTGTGGTGCCGGGCATGTCAAAAGCCACCAAACGCTCTTCACCCAACCAGGTGTTGATGAGGGTGGATTTACCCACATTGGGCCGACCCGCCACAGCCAATTTGATGATGCTGGGGTCGGCTTCGGTTTCTTCGGGCTCGTCTGGCAAATGGAGCGATTCAAGCGCCACTTCCACCAAGCCCCGAGTACCCTGACCGTGCGCTGCTGAAATTGCCAACACTTCACCCAAGCCCAGTTCATAAAACTCGGTCAGCTGAATGCCTTCCAACATGCCTTCGGCTTTGTTGGCGACCAACAAGCAAGGCTTGCCAATCTTGCGCAAATATTTGGCAATGTCGTGGTCTTGCGCTGACAAGCCGCCCCGCGCGTCGACCACAAAAATCACCACATCGGCCTCAGCCACCGCTTGTTGCGTTTGCTTGGCCATTTCTTTGTAAATGCCCGTGCTCGCGTCTGGTTCGAAACCGCCGGTGTCGATCACAATGAATTCTTGCCGGCCTTGCTTGCCATTGCCGTAGTGGCGGTCGCGGGTCAGACCCGCAAAATCGGCCACGATGGCATCGCGGCTCTTGGTGAGACGGTTGAACAGCGTTGATTTGCCCACATTGGGGCGGCCCACCAGGGCCAATACAGGTTTCACTTAAAAATATTCCGATCGATCATTCAGGCTGAAACCCGATAACGGCGCCGGTGCGTGTCACCACCACCAAATTTTTGCCAACGGCCACAGGCTTACCGGTGATGGCGCTGCCGTCTGTGCTCACGCGCTGAATGGCTTTACCGTCTTGTTGCGACAGAAAATGAACGAAGCCAAAGTCATCGCCCAACACCAGCGAAGTTCCCATCACCAATGGCGCCGTTAAGCCTCTGAAGCGCAATGTGTCTTGTGTCCACTGAGGCTGGCCAGATGGCCGTTGCCAAGCCACCACTTTGCTGTCGGCTTCGGTGCCATAAACCCATTTTTCATCGCCATCAAGTCCTTCAGAGCCCTGTGCAGATCGGGTCCACAAAAGATTTCCGCGTTGGCCATCGAGGCAAGCCACGGCAGACTGAAATGACCGCACACAAATGGTTTGTCCCAAGCGACTGGCACCCCCGACCAAGTCCACCAAGCGCTCGACCTCATTGGTTCCGCGAGAAGAACTCACCAATGTTTCCCACCGAATGGCTCCTGTATTGGGGTTCAGCGAAGCCAATCGCCCGCCAAAACCCACCAACAAGGTGTCATTAAAAGGCACCAACATGCCGGATTGTTGCAACACCAAGGGGTCGCTGTTGCGCTGTTGCGCCCAGAGTTTTTGGCCCGTGGCGCCGTCAAGCGCCGTCACGGTACGGTCAGCTGTCAAGACAAATACGCGCGCGCCAGCAACCAAAGGGGCCGTGTTGGAAGAGGCCGCCAAGCGGTAGCGCCACAGCACTTTTCCAGCCTCAATGGTGACCACCTCGTTGTTTTGTGTGATGACTGCGAACCGTTGGCCATCGCCACTGACGCCCGCTTGAATAGGGGTGTTCAATTTGATGCGCCAGACATCTTGGCCCGTACTGGCTTGGATCAAGGCCACTTGGCCTTGCGTTGAAGCGACCGCCACGTTGTCGCCGTGCACCGATGCAAACAGGGGGGTGGTCACAGCACCAATGTTGCTGGCCCAGATTTTTGTCACCGCCAATTGCCCCGTCACGCTGGGCAACGCAGCTGGTTGGGGTTTGTTGGGTGAAGAAGAACAAGCCCCGAGTGCGAGCGCCAATACGCTCACCATCACGCCGGACAATACACCCGACATCACGCGAGACAACACACCTCGAGAGCCCTTGCGAGTTAAATCGAACATCACTTGGCCGCCTCCGTTAAGCCAGCTGCTTCAGGCTCAACACCCAAAGCATTGAGCTTGGCTTGCACCAAACGTCGGTAGTCGGGGGTTTCTGAGAGCTTCTTCCAAGCTTCACTGTAGGCGGCAATGGCTTCCGCCTTTTGGCCTTTGGCTTGCAAGACATCACCGCGCACATCGGCCGCCAACCCCACCATGGCGGGGGTGAACTCGGTCGTCAACTGCTTCAATGCCTCGTCATACGATTTGGCATCCAAATGCAGGGCTGCCAAGCGCAAACGGGCAATGTCTCGGTAGGCTTTGTCCGACGCGCCGTTGGCCACCCAAGCCAAAGCGTCGCGCGCAGCCTCCGTCTTTCCTTGGGCTTGCAAGGATTTGGCTGTCAGCAAGGCCGATTGCTGGGCAAATTGGGTGCCGCCGAATTTATCCTTCATGTCCGCGAAACTGCGCTCCACACGGGCGATATCGCCAGAAGAGACGGCGCGCTCGACTTCGTCATAAAGTGAGGCGGCTTTGGCGGCTTGCGTGCGCTCCCAATATTGGTAAGCATTCCAGGCGGCGTAGCTGCCCAAGACAGCAATCAGCAGCCAAGAAATCAGGTTGCCCCAGGTCTTCCAGAAGTGTTTGATCTGGTCAAGTTGTTCTTGTTCTTCGAGGTCAAGTGCTTTAGCCATGGTGGTGTTACTGCGTTAGTCGCTTCAAAGCGTGGATTGTAGGCTGTGGGCCCATTCTGAAACGTTGGACAGCGACTCGGTGCGTTGAGCGCCCTCGCCGTCCCTCAGCGATTTGATGGCCACCCGGCCTTGGGCCAATTCTTCGGCACCAAAAACCAGCGCAAACCGGGCGCCTGAACCATCGGCCTTTTTGAACTGAGATTTCATACTGCCCATGCCCTCGCCAGTACCTGCATGCATCTGGGCCGAGACACCCGTAGCACGCAAAGACTGCAAGAGTTGGATGGCAACAGGCAAAGCCGAAGTTTCAGGCACGATGGCATAAACATCGGGCGCCAAGTCAGGCAAAGGTGCGCCCTGCTCTTGTATCAGCTCCAGCACACGCTCAACCCCCAAGGCCCAGCCCACGGCGGGTGCAGGTTTTCCGCCCACCTGCTCGATCAAGTAATCGTATCGACCACCGCCACAAATGGTGCCTTGCGAGCCCAGTCGCGTGGTGATGAACTCAAACACCGTGAGGTTGTAGTAGTCCATGCCCCGAACCAACCGTGGGTTGATGCTGTAGGCGATGCCATTGGCATCCAAAATGGCTTTGACCGCATTGAAATGTGCCAACGAAGCTTCGCCCAAAAAGTCGAGCAAACGCGGCGCAGACTCCACCACACTCTGCATGGCGGGGTTCTTGGTGTCCAAAATGCGCAGCGGGTTGCTGTACAAGCGGCGTTTTGCCTCCTCATCCAACACATCGCTGTGTTTTTCCAAGTGGGCAATCAGTGCCGCACGGTGGGCTTGGCGCTCAGCGGGTTGACCCAAGCTGTTGAGCTCCAAACGGACCTCTTCGAGCCCCAATTCCTGCCACAAATTGTGGGCCAGCAAAATCAACTCGGCATCGACTTCAGGTCCGCCAAAGCCCAAAACTTCAGCGCCAATTTGATGGAACTGCCGGTAACGACCGCGTTGTGGCCGCTCGTGCCGAAACATCGGACCCATGTAGTACAAGCGCTTCCCGCCTTCGTACAACAGGTTGTGTTCGACCACAGACCGCACCAACCCCGCAGTGCCCTCCGGGCGCAAGGTCAGTTGTTCGCCATTTAAACGGTCTTCAAAGGAATACATTTCCTTCTCGACAATGTCGGTCACTTCGCCCAAACCGCGCACAAACAAAGCGGTGGGTTCGACGATGGGCAAGCGCACATTGCGGTACGCGTAGCGCGACATCAGGCTCCGAACCTTGCCTTCCAACCACTCCCAACGTGCCGAACTGGGCGGCAAGATGTCGTTCATGCCTTTGACGCCCACCAGTTTTTGAGATTTACTGGTTTTGGGGGTGTTTTCTTTCAGCGACTCGCTCATGTTTTCTCAGCAGATTTGGAACCAAAACGGTTCTCAATGTAGTTTTCAACCAGCGCCTGGAACTCGTGCGCAATGCCCTCGCCGCGCAAGGTCAGGCGTTTTTCTCCGTCAATGAAAACGGGCGCCGCCGGTGCCTCACCCGTGCCCGGCAAACTGATGCCAATGTCGGCGTGCTTGCTTTCACCGGGGCCATTCACGATGCAACCCATCACGGCGACTTTGAGATTTTCGACCCCTGGGTAACGGGCTCGCCAAACGGGCATTTGCGCACGCAGGAAGTCGTCAATTTGTTTGGCCAACTCTTGGAACGTGCTGCTGGTGGTGCGACCGCAACCCGGGCAAGCGGTGACACTGGGCACAAAAATGCGCAAACCCAAAGACTGCAAAATCTCCGAAGCAATCACCACTTCTTGCGTGCGGGGCTCGCCCGGTTGGGGCGTGAGCGACACCCGAATGGTGTCGCCAATGCCCTCTTGCAAAAGAATGGACAACGCCGTCGCCGATGCCACCGTGCCCTTGGTCCCCATGCCCGCTTCGGTCAAGCCCAAATGCAAAGCGTAATCGGTGCGGCGACCTAACTCCCGGTAAACCGAAATCAAATCTTGCACACCCGAGACTTTGCACGACAGCGCGATTTGCGCGCCATCGAGCCCCATGGCTTCAGCGCGCTGGGCCGAGGAAATGGCCGATGAAATCAGCGCCTCGTACATGACTTGCCGCGATTCCCAGGGTTTTGCACGCAAGCTGTTGGCGTCCATCAATTCGGCCAACAACTCTTGGTCCAAACTGCCCCAGTTCACACCGATGCGAATGGCTTTGTTGTACCGCATGGCCGCTTCGATCATTTGACCAAACTGCACATCGCGCTTGTCGCCTTTGCCCACGTTGCCGGGATTGATGCGGTATTTGGAGAGCGCTTCGGCACACGCGGGGTAATCGGTCAGGAGTCGGTGACCGTTGTAATGGAAGTCTCCAATCAAGGGCACATCGATGCCCATTTTGTCGAGTTGATCGCGAATGTGCGGCACCGCCTCGGCCGCTTCAGGCGTGTTGACGGTGATGCGCACCATCTCTGAGCCTGCCAGCGCGAGCTCTTTGACTTGAATGGCAGTGCCGATCACGTCCACGGTATCGGTGTTCGTCATGGACTGCACACGGACCGGAGCACCGCCGCCGACCGTGACCACGCGGGAGCCCCAAACCACTTTGGACTGGCGACTTTTGCGCTGAACAGGCAGAGCAATCGCAATGGGAGAGGAATCACTCATGGGTTCACCTCAAAACGTGCCACATTGTCTTTGGTGTGCAGACGAAGATCTACCGGCTGACCTTTGTAAACCGCTTGAATCGCTTCTGCACGCCCGATGGTCACCGTGGCGGATTGGACAATGGGCACTCGCTGGGTGTCACCGGTTTTCACGACACCGGTCCAGATCACTTGATTTTTAACATCGCGGACTTCAACCCAGCTGCTGCCCAGAGCCGTCAAATTCAACTCAGAGGGCAACGCTGCGGCATTTGTTGCCACAACGCCTGCAACGGATGGGGTTGCTGGTTGCTGTGGAACTGCCGATACCGCACCCATTAGGGCCTGCTCGGGCGCTTGCGATGTGCCAACGGATACGGCATCCGCTGAGGCCCCCGAAGCAGCGACCTCAGCGGTCGTTGAGCTGGTCGCAGAGAGTTTGGCCAACACAGGCTGCAACCACGGCCATTGCGATAAATTGGGCATCCAAACCAGCGCCACGATCAAAAGCAGCAGACCCAACGAAGCGCCAATCGTCTTGTATGGCCAAGCGGCGGCAGATTCGTCAATGCGCCCCAAATTGCCAGGAGGGGTATTGGCATACCGGACCGCACCATGCGGCTCCAGATAGTTCGAAGTTAACGGCATCAAAGCCAAAATGGGGGCCGGATCTGTGCGCAACTGGCGGCACACGCTGCAGACCAATGCACGGGAAAAGACGGGGCTCTGGTCAGGCGGAAAATGGTTCGACTCCAAGGCTTCCAGTTGCCGCACTGGAACCTTCAGGTTCACCGACAAGACGGCCATGTGGACACCCGCCGCTTGCCTTGCGGCCTTGAGCAAGCCACCTGCAGTCACAGGTATCGCTGGCGATGGTGCCGCTGCGGCTTGGTCATCGACAGCGTTTTCAGATTCAGACATCACCAGACTCCAAAGATTGAAAAGACGCCACAGATTCGAGAGGAACAGGCACGAGGGGAATGGTTCGCTGCTGCGCCATGCGTTGTTGGACTTGCGTCCGGTCTTTCACATCACCGGCCAATTGTCCGCAGGCAGCATCGATGTCATCTCCCCGGGTTTTACGAACCGTCGTGACCAATCCGGCGTCTTGCAATTGCTTGGCGAAAGACTGTACACGCGCCTGCGACGAACGCAGCAAGCCCGATGCAGGAAATGGGTTGAAGGGGATCAGGTTGAATTTGCACCGCAGCCCTTGTCGGGCGTATTTTTGCACCAGATCAATCAGTTGACTGGCATGTTCAGGTTGGTCATTGACACCGTCGAGCATGCAATATTCAAAGGTGATGAAGTCGCGTGGGGCATGCGCCAAATAACCAATGCAGGCTTGCATCAATTCATCCAAGGGGTACTTGCGGTTCAGAGGCACTAAGTTGTCACGCAAAGCATCATTTGGTGCGTGCAGGGACACCGCCAACGCCACTGGACAATCGGCGGACAACCGCTCGATCATGGGCACCACGCCTGATGTGGACACCGTCACCCGACGACGAGAAAGTCCATAGCCGTGGTCATCGAGCATGGCCTTCAAAGCGGGCACCAATGCCGAATAATTTTGCAAAGGCTCACCCATGCCCATCATCACCACATTGGAGATGACGCGGTCTTCGGTTTTGAGGTGTTGGCGCAGAAAATGTTCGGCGAACCAGAGTTGGGCCAGAATTTCACCGGTGCTCAGATTGCGGCTAAAACCTTGGTGGCCGGTCGAGCAAAAACGGCATCCGACAGCGCATCCGGCTTGGGAGGAAATGCACAAGGTGCCGCGATCGTCCTCGGGGATGAAGACCGACTCGATGGCATTGCCATCGCCCACGTCAAACAGCCACTTGATGGTGCCATCACCTGAGATGTGCTGGGAGATCACAGGCAACGCCGAAACGTGCGCGTGGGATTGGAGCTTTTGGCGCAAAGACTTGGCCAAATCGCTCATCAAATCGAAATTGGAAGCGCCCCGCTGGTGAATCCAGCGGAACAGCTGGGTGGCTCGAAAACGCTTTTCGCCAAGACCCTCACAAAAAACGGCCAAACCATCCAGATCAAATTCAAGAAGGTTGGCCGTCATGGGGGCGAGGTCGCGCTGGAGCCGCGACGCGATCAGCGTGTGTAAACGTTCATGCCAGCGAAGAAGAAGGCGACTTCAGCGGCAGCAGTTTCAGGGGCGTCAGAACCGTGCACAGCGTTGGCATCGATGCTGTCAGCGAAATCAGCACGGATGGTGCCTGCGTCGGCTTTCTTAGGATCGGTAGAGCCCATCAGGTCGCGGTTTTTGGCAATGGCGTTTTCGCCTTCCAGGGCTTGGATCATGACGGGGCCAGAAATCATGAAATCGACCAAGTCTTTGAAGAAAGGACGGGCTTTGTGCACAGCGTAGAAAGCTTCGGCTTCACCGCGCGACAAGTGGGTCATCTTGGCGGCCACAACTTTCAAGCCAGCAGCTTCAAAACGTGCATAGATTTGACCAATGACGTTCTTAGCGACGGCGTCAGGCTTGATGATGGAGAGTGTGCGTTCGATGGCCATGGTAATTCCTGTAACTAAAGTGTTTTTGAAGCATTTTTGCCATGCGGCAAAGCCCGTTATTCTACCCCGAGCAAAGGGCCTCAGAGGCACTGTGGAGGCACATGCCCCCACAGAAACCGCCAAATTCAGCGGCTACGACCACCACTGCCTCGCCCGCCCCGGCCTGAACCTGCGGGTGCATTTTTCAGGCGGTTGAAGCTTTCAGCGCCAATGTACTTGGCTTCGGACTTCTCTGCTTTTGCATTCAAGCCGTTACCGCCGGGGGCCTGGTTGGGCTTGGCTGCGGGTTTGGCACGCGGAACCGCCGTCCCAGTTCGGCCTTGCCCCCCTGTACGAGGTCGGCGGTCGTTGCGATCGGTCCGCGACACTGGGCGCGGCACTGCTGTGCGTGCACGGTCTAAAGTGCCGGCTGCCCGCATGAGCGCACGGATATCAGACTCGTCCAGCTCTAGCCAAGCGCCGCGGCGCAGGCCGTGCGGCAGCACCATCGCCCCGTAGCGGATGCGAATCAGACGGCTCACGGCGTGCCCCACCGACTCCATCATGCGACGCACTTCGCGGTTGCGGCCTTCCGAGATGGTCACGCGGTACCAGCAGTTGGAGCCTTCCCCGCCGCCGTCTTCAATCGAGCCAAACTGAGCCATGCCGTCTTCCAGCATGACGCCATCGAGCAATTTTTGTTTTTCTTCCTTGCTGAGCGCACCCAAAACCCGAACCGCGTACTCGCGCTCGAGGCCAAAACGGGGGTGCATCAGTTGGTTGGCCAGTTCACCTGAGCTGGTAAAAAGCAGCAAACCCTCGGTGTTCAGGTCCAACCGACCGACCGACTGCCATTTGCCGTTTTGCAGGCGAGGCAATTTGCGGAAGACTGAAGGTCGATTTTGCGGGTCGTCGTGGCTGACGATCTCGCCTGCAGGCTTGTGGTACGCGATCACGCGGGGTGGCGGCGGATCGATGCGGATATGAATAGGCTTGCCGTTGACCTTGATTTGGTCACCGTACTGCACCCGCTGACCGACGTGCGCCGGTTCGTTGTTCACCGAAATACGCCCTTCGGCGATCAGCTTTTCCATCTCCAAACGGGAGCCCATGCCCGCTTGAGCCAACACTTTGTGCAGTTTGGGAGAGTCGGTTTGGGGCGCCAATACCCGTTTGCCGAGGTCAATGGCCACCGTTTCGGCGGCCTCTTCGTCGTCAAATTGGCCTGAAACGACATCGGACAACTCAATCGGTTTGTAAGCCGATTCGGTGTGCACATCGGCAGGCGCAGGACGGGCCGAAGAATCGGATGAAGACGAACGGTCGCCGGCGTTGGATTTGGGGTTCATGTATTGGAGGACTCTTCGCCATGCAGCGGACGGTCAGTGGGGGTCTCTGGGTTCGCAGACGGGAATGGCTGTGGGGCATGCGCTTGAATGGCCGGTTCAGAAGCCGAATCTTCGGCCACCAAGGGCATCTCCAAAGGCATTTGTTCAAGAGCGACTGGTGCGGTGTCTGAATCGTCCTCGCTCGTTATGTCCACCGCGGTGTCTTCGAGGGCCACTTCAAGAGAAAGTGAGGGCTGAATCGGCAGTTCGTCCACCAAACCCGACAAGGCCGAGGTTTGGCCGTCCACTTGGGACAACATGGGCAACTGGTCGAGCGAAGACAAGCCCAAATCGTCCAAAAACTGGCGCGTTGTGGCGTACAAGCCAGGACGACCCACGGTTTCGCGGTGCCCAATCACTTCGACCCAACCCCGGTCTTCCAGTTGCTTGAGGATTTGCGAGTTGACCGTGACACCACGAATGTCCTCCATGTCGCCGCGTGTCACGGGTTGACGGTAGGCAATGATGGCCAGCGTTTCGAGCACCGCTCGGGTGTACTTGGGGGGCTTTTCAGGGTGCAAGCGGTCTAAGTAGGGTCGCAACTCAGGCCGGCTCTGAAAGCGCCAACCACTGGCCACGCTGATCAGTTCCAGCCCCTTTTGGGCCCACTCTTGTTGTAAATCTTGCAGCATTTGCCGCAGGGTGTCAGCCCCTAGCGCATCGTCAAACAACACGCGCATGTCGCGCATGGACAATGGCTGGCCTGCTGTGAGCAAGGCCGTTTCTAGGACACGCTTGGCTTGCGCCGTATTCATGTGTCGATCTTTCGGGAAAAAAACGCCTCACGGCGTCGGTGGTGCAGAGGTCCGGCTGCAGGTCATTACAGCCCCGTTCTGGAGAGCTCTTGCCTTGGCGGAGCCCTGGAAACGCTTGGCCAGACGACCTGGTTTCAAGCTCCCTGAGGGCCTTGATTGTAGCTGAGCCCCCATGCCAAAAGGGCATTTTTCATGTCGGCCGGCAATTCACAGGTCAAATCGATCGACTCCCCCGTGATCGGGTGCACAAATGCCAAGTGCCATGCGTGCAAGGCTTGGCGGGCCATGTCCTCAGAGTGGCTGCCCCCATAAACCGAGTCTCCCAGCAAGGGGTGACCGAGGTGGGCCATGTGAACGCGAATTTGGTGGGTACGGCCCGTGTGCAAAGTGCACTGAACCAGACATCCCTTTGGGCATTGGTCAATGACGTCAATGGTCGTGGCCGCTGTCTTTCCACCTTGGTACGTCAGATCCACCACCGCCATGCGCAAACGGTTGGAGGGGTCCCGACCAATGGGGGCCTCTACGCGCGTGGGAGAGAGGCCCGTCCACGGCTTGTGGGCAATGGCCAAGTATTGGCGGTGAACTTCGCGTGCTGCAATTTGTTGCACCAAAGCGTCCATGGCTTGACGGGTTCTGGCCACCACCATCAAACCACTGGTGTCCTTGTCCAAGCGGTGCACGATGCCCGCGCGGGGCACATCGCGCGCCAGCGGGTCTAAGGCCAGCAGGCCGTTGAGCAAAGTGCCGCGCCAGTTGCCTGGTGCAGGGTGCACCACCAAACCCGCAGGTTTGTGGATCACCCGCAAATGAGCGTCTTCGTACACCACCTCAATGGGCATATCTTCAGGCACAAAAGCCTGTGACTGCGGGGTGGCTCTGAGCGTAATGTCAATCCGATGGCCCAAACGGACTTTTGTCGACACTTTGGTCACCGGCTGACCGTCCAACAGCGCATCGCCCTGCTCGATCAGCTGTTGCAAATAACTGCGCGAAAACTCGGGCACCATCTGCGCCAAGGCACGGTCCAGTCTTTGGCCATGCAAGGCCATGGGCACCTGAGTTGAACGAACCTCTTCAGCGGGGTCAAGGGCGCGATCGAGATCCTCTGACAGGACGGAGGGGTCTTCCATTGCAGGGTCGGTCGATATAATCAAAGTGTTCAACAGTACAAGGATGTCTCAGATGCGAAGCTTCAGATTATCGACGGTTCCAGCTGGCTTGGTTTTGGCTGCGGGACTGCTCCTGTCTGGCTGCGCCAACACCCCCAAAGACATCACCAGTGGGTGGACGCCTGAAAAGCTGTACAGCGAAGCCCGGGACGAAGCTAACTCGGGCGCTTGGGACAAAGCCATCGGCTACTACGAAAAGCTCGAAGGCCGCGCGGCCGGTACTGCCTTGGCTCAGCAAGCGCAACTCGACAAAGCCTACGCCCAGTTCAAAACGGGCGACAAGATTCAGGCCATCGCCACCTTGGACCGCTTCATTCGCTTGCACCCCGCCAGCCCCGCTTTGGACTACGCCCTTTATCTCAAAGGTCTGGTCAATTTCAATGACAACTTGGGCATGTTCTCGTTCATTACCCAGCAAGACTTGTCCGAGCGCGATCAAAAAGCAGCCAAAGATTCTTACGAGTCTTTCAAAGAACTCAGCACACGTTTTCCGAACTCGAAATACGCTGCTGACGCACGTCAACGCATGTTGCACATCGTGAATGCCTTGGCCTCTTATGAAGTGCACGTGGCACGCTACTACGCCAGCCGAGGCGCCCATGTGGCTGCGGTGAACCGCGCTCAGCAAGCGATTGCAGAGTACCCCGATGTGCCTGCGGTCGAAGAAGCCTTGGGCATTTTGGTGAGTTCCTACAAGATCATGGGCATGTCCTCGTTGAGCGACGATGCCAAACGCGTCCTGGAAAAGAACTTCCCCAAGTCGGCCTACTTGAAAGGCGAGACCGTTAAAAAAACGGGTCCTTGGTGGCGTCTGTGGTGAGTTGACGCAAGGTCACCAAAAATTCCTCATGGTCCGTTAATCGCCGCATTTCCGGTAAGCCCCTGATCAGCCTGCGTCCGTAAGACATGCTGGTCAATCGTGCATCACAGACCACCAAGACGCCTTGGTCGGTCTCGCTTCGTATCAACCGCCCCGCTCCTTGTTTCAGTGCCACTGCCGCTTCTGGCAACGCATGGTCTGCAAACGCACTGCGCCCTTCACGCGTGATGCGTTGACTGCGGGCCTCAAACAGGGGATCGCCGGGTGGCGGAAACGGCAATTTGTCGATCACCACCAATTGCAGTGCATCCCCAGGCACATCAAAGCCTTCCCAAAACGACGCTGACGCGACCAAGACACAGCCAGCTCGGCCCTCCCCCGCGCCTTCTCTGAAGCGTTCCATCAATCGCCGCTTAGGACTTTGCCCCTGCACCAATACTTCGACATGCGCCGCAGGGTCAATGCGTGTTTGTAGATATTCACCAATCGACCGCATGGCGCTCAGTGTCGTGGTGAGCACCAAGGTGCGCCCACCCAGCACCTGCACCGCCTCGGCTACCAATTGCGCCACGTGGCCAGCGTGGCCAGGGTCTCCGGGTTTGGGCAAATGCGCAGGGACATACAGCGCCGCTTGGGTGGCGTAGTCAAAAGGACTGGTCACCTGCATCACTTGTGCAGACGTTAAACCGCAGGGTTCGGTGAACCAACGCAGGGTGGGTTCATCGCCCAGCGTGGCGGACGTGAATATCCACGCACGTTGCCCCACACCACTGCCTGCCGGACGGTCGGCATGCGGCCCATGTCTGGGGTCACCCGCCATCAACGCTTGAAGGTCATCGTCATCATCAACTTCTTCAAAAGGTTCTCCACTAGGAGCAACCTTGAAGTCTGCATGGGGCATGGCGCTGGACATGTTGGTGACTGGCGTCACTGGCACCGATTGCGTTAAAGCCGAAAAGGCCTGGGCAATGTCCAATGGCGATTCAATCAAACGCAATTGCGCACTCACCTCGGCCCATCGAACGCACTCGGGATCAGGGAATTTGGCAAACACCTCGGCTTTTTGCGCGAGTTCTTTGGTCCTCTCCAGCAGCCTTTGAAAATCGGGTGCCAGCTCCGCCACCGTTTCCAAGCCATCCGACAGTTGGACGAGGGCACTGTCCAATTGGCGCAAGGCGGCAGACCAATCAACCGCCTCAACACCTTCGGGCACCTCTTCAGTCCAACGCAAGCGCACTGAGCCATGGTGCATGCCAGCCGCCAAGCGCAAATCGCGCGAAGACTTTTCCAATTGGCTGGTCAAGGCCTGCCAATCCACCAGCCCACGGGCCAATTGCAAACCAGTGGCCAGGACATCGCGAGACAACTCAAGCACTTGCACCGTTGAGAGTTGCTTGCCAAGAAAATTCACCCCAATCTCATTGAGTTGGTGCGCCTCATCAAACACCGTGACGCGGACCGTGGGCAGCAACTCGGCCACCCCGGATTCGCGCACCGCCATGTCGGCAAAAAACAAATGGTGGTTGATGACCACCACATCCGAAGCCATAGCCTCTTTGCGCGCCAAATTCACATGACAAGCACGGTAACTGGGGCAGCTTGAGCCCAAACAATTGTCCCGCGTTGATGTGACCAAGGGCCACAGCGAGGACCGTTCATCCAATCCCGTCAACTCGGCCATGTCCCCGGTGCGGGTGCTTTGGGCCCAAGTCTCAATTTTGGCCAGCGCCCGCTGCGCGCCGGGTTGTGAGCCCTCGTGGCTGTGGCGGGCTTGCCCCATGCGATGCAGACACAGGTAATTGGATCGCCCCTTGAGCAAGGCCACCCGAATGGGCAGACCCAGCACATCAACCAAGCGCGGAATGTCGCGCGAAAACAATTGGTCTTGCAACGCCTTGGTCGCCGTCGACACCAACGCCCGCTGACCGCTGAGCAACACCGGCACCAAGTAGGCGTAGGTTTTGCCGACGCCAGTACCAGCCTCGACCACCAACTGGCCGCCTTGTTCCAAGGTTTGGGTGACGGCAAGCGCCATGTCGGTTTGTCCGGCGCGGGGTTGGAATCCGGTGATGGCCTGCGCCAAGGCCCCGTGGTTGGACAGGGTTTCCGTGACCCGCTGCAGCAACAAGCTCAAGCAGGCTCCTTGGGGTCCAGTTGCCATTGCAATTTGGCAATTTGATCGCGCAACGCCAAACGGCGTTTTTTCAGCCGTTGCAACATCAATTCGTCCAACGGCTTGGTCGACATCACCGCCTGGTCAATCAGCGCATCCAAATCGGCATGCGCGATTTGGCACTCGATCAATTGGCGCTGTGGCGAACGCAAGTCTTCGAGCGGCTCGTTGATCATGGCGCGCCGCGGTTGTCAGTCTGCTTGCCTTCAAGCCGAATGTCGCGCTGTTCGGTGCGCCATTGCCGCTCAAGGGCGTTCACCGCCAAGTCTTGCTGGCGCAAGGGCTCAAGGGCTTTGCGTTGCTTCAACCGAGCTTCGCTCAAACACGCATTCACGGCAAATTTCTGCCAGCAATCTTTAGAGTTTTGCTGAAGTTCAGCTTGGATGGCTTCACGCTTTTGGGCAATGGCTTCGCGTTGCAAGCGAACGCTTTCGGGGTCGCCCGCAAGCGGTTGGGCGCCAAGTCCAAAAGAAAACCATGCGGCGATCACCGCGACGATAGCATTTTTCATGTGATGTGGGTGTCCACCGTTCGGTGCTCGAGGGCCAAGAACTCGCTCGACTGCATTTCGTGCAGGCGAGACACCGTGCGCGGAAATTCATGCGACATGGGGCCTGAGGTGTAAAGCGCCTCGGGCGCCACTGCGGCAGACATGATCAGCTTGACACGACGGTCATACAACACATCGATCAACCATGTAAATCGACGTGCCTCTGAGGCCATGCTCACGGGCATGTGCGGCACGTTGCTCAACAACACCGTGTGGTACTGCGTAGCGATTTCCAGGTAATCGTTTTGCGAACGGGGTCCGCCGCAAATGGCTTTGAAGTCAAACCACACCACATCGCCAGCGCGGCGTCGTGCCGTAATTTGACGCGCCTCAATCTGCAGCACAGGGTCTTCGTCAGGCCCGGTCGCCAAGCGGTTGAAGGCGTCTTGCATTTCAGCGTCGGCCTGCTCCCCCAGGGGCGAGTGGTATAGCTTCACCATCTCCAAGGTGCGACGGCGGTAGTCGGTGCCGTTGTCGACATTCAGAACCTGCATGCGCTGGTTGAGCAAGTCAATCGCGGGCAAGATGCGGTCGCGGTGCAAGCCATCGGGATACAAACCGTTGGGCTCGAAGTTAGAGGTGGTGACAAAACCCACGCCGTTGTCGAACAAGGCCACCAACAGCCGGTGCAAGATCATTGCATCGGTGATGTCCGCGACATGGAACTCGTCGAAACAAATCAAACGGTAGCGCTTGGCCATGCGCTTGCCCAACTCGTCCAAAGGGTTGACGGTGCCTTGAATGGCGGTGAGTTCGCGGTGCACTTCGCGCATGAATTCGTGAAAATGCAAACGGGTTTTGCGCTTGATCGGCACGGCGGCAAAGAAGCAATCCATCAAGAAGCTCTTGCCACGGCCGACACCGCCAAACATGTACACCCCTTTGGGGATTTCAGGGCGGCTCAAAAATTTGCCGAGCAAACCCGAACGCTTGGATTTGTAGACCGCCCACTCTTGCGCGCAGCGCTCCAAGGCATCAATCGCCCGCAGCTGTGCGGGGTCACTTTGGTACCCCCTCTTTTCGAGTTCTTCTTCGTAAACGGCACGAACGGACATGACTGGCTTGCTCTTCGTTTCAAAACAAAACCCGGGACCATGCCCGGGTTTTCTGGGTCTCTGAACTTTACCCCAACTGACCCGAAACGGCTGTCTCGGGTGTCACTTGGGCTTAGAAGTTCAGGGTGCGTTTGTCAACGGCCAAAGCGGCTTCTTTGGTGGCTTCGCTCAGGCTGGGGTGCGCATGGCAAATGCGCGCAATGTCTTCTGAGGAGGCCTTGAACTCCATCGCCACCACGGCTTCAGAAATCAATTCTGAGACCTGAGGACCGACCATGTGCACGCCCAAGATTTCGTCGGTCGTGGCATCGGCCAAGAACTTCACCATACCGGTGGTGTCGCCCAAGGCGCGGGCACGGCCGTTCGCCAAAAATGGGAATGTGCCGGCTTTGTAAGCCACGCCATCGGCCTTGAGTTGCTGCTCGGTACGACCGACCCAAGCAATCTCGGGGCTGGTGTAGATGACCCAAGGAATGGTGTTGAAGTTGACATGACCATGTTGGCCGGCCATGCGCTCGGCCACCGCAACGCCCTCTTCCTCTGCTTTGTGCGCCAGCATGGGGCCACGCACCACATCGCCCACCGCCCACACGCCAGGCACATTGGTTTTGCATTCGGCATCGACCACGATCGCGCCGCGTTCGTCAAGTTGCAGGCCAATGGCTTCGGCATTCAAGCCGATGGTGTTGGGCACGCGGCCAATCGACACAATCAATTTGTCAGCCACCAACTTGATGGCCTCGCCCTTGGCGTTGGTGTAGTTGACGGTGACGTCTTTTTTGCCATTGACGATTTCGCCAACTTTGACGCCGAGTTCGATCTTCAAACCTTGCTTGTCAAAGGCTTTTTTGGCCTCTTTGGCGATTTGCTCATCTACCGCACCGAGGAAGGTCGGCAGGCCTTCGAGGATGGTTACGTCAGCGCCCAAGCGGCGCCACACCGAACCCATCTCCAAACCAATCACGCCCGAGCCAATCAACGCTAACTTCTTGGGCACTGCGCCCACGCGCAGTGCACCATCGTTGGACAACACGTTGACTTCGTCAAACGGCGTGCCGGGCAAAGCACGGGCGTTCGAGCCCGTCGCGATGACGACCTGTTTGGCCGTGATCGACTCTTCGGTCTTGCCCGCCACGTTGATGGTGTAACCGCCATCAGCCTTGCCTGCAAAGCTGCCGCGACCATGGAAAAAAGTGACCTTGTTTTTCTTGAACAGGTACAAGATGCCGTCGTTGTTTTGCTTCACGACGTTGTCCTTGCGGGCGATCATCTGGGCCACATCCATCTTCACGCCGGTGGCGGTGATGCCGTGCTCGGCAAAGTGGTGATTGGCATGGTCAAAGTGCTCGCTGGACTGCAGCAGCGCTTTGGAGGGAATGCAACCCACATTGGTGCAAGTGCCGCCTGGGGCTGGGCCACCGGCCGCATTTTTCCATTCGTCGATACAGGCGACCTGGAAGCCGAGTTGCGCAGCACGAATGGCTGCGATGTAGCCACCGGGGCCACCACCGATGACGACGACGTCGAATTGTTTGCTCATGGTATTTGTCTTCTAGATGAAAAACGCCCCCATTTCAGGGGGCATTCAATACAAGGGAATCAGATGTCGAACAGCAAGCGGGCTGGGTCTTCCAGCGCCTCTTTCATGGCCACCAAGCCCAAGACAGCTTCGCGGCCGTCAATGATGCGGTGGTCATAAGACATCGCAAAGTAGTTCATTGGGCGAACCACTACTTGACCGTTTTCGACCATGGCGCGGTCTTTGGTGGCGTGAACCCCCAGAATCGCGGACTGTGGCGGGTTGATGATGGGGGTGGACATCATCGAGCCAAAAGTGCCACCGTTCGAGATCGAGAAAGTACCGCCGGTCATCTCCTCGATGCCCAACTTACCGTCACGGGCTTTAACACCAAACTCGGCAATCTTTTTCTCGATGTCGGCAAAGCTCATTTGGTCGGCGTTGCGCAAGATGGGAACCACCAAACCGCGGGGCGAGCCCACAGCGATACCGATGTCAAAGTAGCCGTGGTACACGAT
>JBJOIR010000010.1:0-48136 GCA_046047055.1 Pseudomonadota bacterium
CCGTTTGGACATCCGCCGCACCGGCACCATCAAAAAAGGCGACGATGCCATCGGCAACGAGACCAAGGTCAAAGTGGTCAAAAACAAAGTGGCGCCGCCCTTCAAGACCGCCGAGTTCGACATTTTGTTCGGCGAGGGCATCAGCCGCGAAGGTGAAGTGATCGACATGGGCGTGACCGCCAAAATCGTCGACAAATCGGGCGCTTGGTACGCTTACCAAGGCGAAAAAATCGGCCAAGGCCGCGACAACGCCCGCGAGTTTTTGCGCGAAAACCCGGCACTGGCCCGCGAAATCGAAAACAAAGTGCGCGACTCTCTGGGCATTCGCTTGCTGGAATCGGCGATCGCCGAAGTCAAGGCCGACTGAGCTGCCGGCCCCTGGCATGAACAAGCCCGGCTTTCAACCCTCGCTCAAGGGGCGCGCTTTGCGCCTTTTGAGCCAGCGTGAACACTCACGCACCGAGCTAGAACGCAAACTGGCACAGCACGAAGAGGTGGCCGGCGAATTGGCCAAAGCCTTAGACGAGTTGCAGGCGCGCGACTTCATCAACGACGCACGGGCAGTGGAGTCGGTGGTGCATCGACGGGCCAGCAAATTGGGCACCGCACGGGTCAAGCAAGAACTGGCGGCCAAAGGCTTGTCGGGCGAGACCGTGGTGACGGCCTTGGAGGGCTTGCGCGAAACCGAACTGAGCCGAGCCCGCGAAGTTTGGCGGAAAAAGTTTGACCAACCCGCCGCCGATGCCCAGGAACGTGCCAAACAAGTGCGCTTTTTAATGACCCGCGGCTTCAATGCCGAGGTGGTTCGCAAAATAGTGCAGGGTGCCGACGAGCCCTGAAACAGGCTTGGCGTCGGCCATGCTTCACAGGCCCAGCATCAACTCGATGTTTTGCACTGCGGCCCCACTGGCACCTTTGCCCAAATTGTCGAGGCGGGCCACGACCACCGCTTGACGGGCCTCTTCGTTGGCAAACACCCGAATTTCAAGTTTGTTGGTGTCGTTCAATGCCATCGCATCCAATTTCAGGCTGTCGGTGGCCGGCTCTACGCTGACCCAACCGCCAGCCGCTTGGCTGGCCGCATAGTGCGCCACCAGCGCTTGGTGCACATCGGCCGCTTGGGGCTTGCTGGGCAGGCTGTCCAAGTGCAAGGGCAACTGCACCAACATGCCTTGACGGAAGTTGCCCACCGACGGCACAAACAAAGGCCGGCAGGTCAGCCCCGTGTAGCGCATGATTTCTGGGATGTGTTTGTGCTTGAGGCCCAAGGCGTAGAGCTCAAACAAGGGGGCTTTGCCCGCCTCGTAGTCTTCGATCATGGTGCGCCCGCCGCCCGAGTAACCACTGACCGAGGGCAAACACACCGGAAAATCACTCGGCAACAACTGGGCATCAATCAAGGGCCGCAAAATCGCAATGGCGCCCGTGGCGTAGCAACCGGGGTTGGCCACGCGCTGGGCTTGGCGCACCGCATTGAGTTGGTCCGCAGCCAACTCCGGAAAACCAAACACCCAATCGGGGTGGCACCGGTGCGCGGTAGAGGCGTCGACGATGCGGGGTTTGCGACCGGGCAAGCTGTCAATCATGCCGACCGACTCGATCGAAGCATCGTCGTGCAGACACAAGACCACCAAATCGGCCTCGGCCATCAGTTCGCGCTTGGCCTCGGGGTCTTTGCGCCGGGCCGGATCGATGCTGAGCACCTGAATTTGGGGCATCTGCGCCAGCCGTTCACGAATTTGCAAGCCAGTGGTGCCCGCCTCACCGTCAATAAATATTTTTGCCATAGGTATTACTTTCTCGAGAATCCAGGTTTCCATCGTCAAGTCAATGTAAGACGCAAGGATCAGGATTGGTGCATTGCAGCATGATACAGTCGCACGCTGCAGTGTCCAGAGCCTGCTGGCGGGTGCCCTTTTGACTTGGGGACCGCGGCGGACCGGTCGAATTTCCACCCCTCTGAGAGAAGACCTCATGAAGATTCACGAGTACCAAGGCAAGGAAATCTTGCGTCAATTCGGTGTGCCCGTCCCCCGTGGCATTCCAGCATTCACCGTTCAAGAGGCGGTTGAAGCCGCTCAAAAACTCGGCGGCCCAGTTTGGGTGGTCAAGGCCCAAATCCACGCCGGTGGCCGAGGCAAGGGCGGTGGCGTCAAAGTGGCCAAAACCATCGAAGACGTGAAACGCATCTCTGGCGAAATCTTGGGCATGCAGCTCAAGACCCACCAGACTGGCCCTGAAGGCCAAAAAGTACGTCGCCTCTATATTGAAGATGGCGCCGACATCAACAAAGAATATTACGTGTCCGTGGTCACCGACCGCGCCACACAAAAAGTGGCCTTCATCGCTTCCAGCGAAGGCGGTATGGACATTGAGGAAGTGGCTCACTCCACCCCCGAGAAGATCATCACCGAGTTCATCGATCCTCTGACGGGTCTGGGCGATGCCCAAGCCAAGAAGATCGCTGACGCCATTGGCATGCCGGCCGACTCCACCGCACAAGCTGTGGACATCTTCAAAAAGCTGTACCAGTGCTACATGGAAACCGACGCCTCGTTGGTGGAAATCAACCCCCTGAACCGCGACAGCAAGGGCGGCGTGATGGCTTTGGATGCGAAGTTCAACTTCGACTCGAACGCCCTGTTCCGTCACCCCGAAATCGTGGCTTACCGCGATCTGGACGAAGAAGATCCTGCCGAAGTGGAAGCTTCTAAATTCGACCTGGCCTACATCAGCTTGGACGGCAACATTGGTTGCTTGGTCAACGGCGCTGGCTTGGCCATGGCCACCATGGACACCATCAAGTTGTTCGGCGGTGAACCTGCCAACTTCTTGGACGTGGGCGGCGGTGCGACAGCTGAAAAAGTGACGGAAGCTTTCAAGATCATGTTGGCCAACAAGAATGTCAAAGGCATTTTGGTCAACATCTTCGGCGGCATCATGAAGTGCGACACCATCGCCACCGGCGTGATCAGTGCTTGCAAGGCCGTGAACCTGTCCGTGCCTCTGGTGGTGCGCATGAAGGGCACCAACGACGAGCTGGGCAAGAAGATGCTGGCCGAATCCGGTCTGCCCATCATCTCTGCCGACACCATGGCCGAAGCCGCGACGGCCATCGTCGCAGCCGTTAAATAATGACTTTGAGGGACAGATCTTGAGCTCTGTCCCCAACTGATTAGGAAAATCCATGTCGATCTACATCAACAAAGACACCAAAGTCATCACCCAAGGTATCACCGGTAAGACCGGTCAATTCCACACTGAGAAGTGCCAGGAATACGCGAACGGCAAGAACTGCTTCGTCGCGGGTGTGAACCCCAAGAAGGCGGGCGAGTCCATCTTCAATATCCCTATTTATTCCACCGTCAAGGAAGCCGCCACACAAACCGGCGCGACCGTGTCCGTGATTTACGTGCCCCCAGCAGGCGCAGCCGCTGCGATCTGGGAAGCTGTGGAAGCCGACCTCGACTTGGCCATCTGTATCACCGAAGGCATTCCAGTTCGTGACATGCTGGAAGTACGCAACAAGATGAAAGCCAAAGAAGCCAAAGGCGGCAAGAAAACCCTGTTGCTCGGCCCCAACTGCCCTGGTTTGATCACGCCTGACGAAATCAAGATCGGCATCATGCCCGGTCACATTCACCGCAAAGGCCGCATTGGCGTGGTGTCCCGTTCGGGCACTTTGACCTATGAAGCTGTGGCGATGTTGACCGAAGTGGGTCTGGGCCAGTCCAGCGCCGTGGGTATCGGTGGCGACCCGATCAACGGTCTGAAGCACATCGACGTGATGAAGGCTTTCAACGACGATCCCGACACCGACGCCGTCATCATGATTGGCGAAATCGGTGGTCCAGACGAAGCCGAAGCCGCTCAGTGGTGCAAAGCCAACATGAAAAAACCCGTGGTCGGCTTCATTGCCGGTGTGACGGCCCCTCCCGGCAAGCGCATGGGCCACGCCGGTGCCTTGATCTCTGGCGGTGCCGACACGGCCGATGCCAAGCTGGCCATCATGGAAGAGTGCGGCTTTATCGTCACACGCAACCCCTCTGAACTGGGCAAACTGCTCAAAGCTCAGCTGAAGTAAACTGACCGCCGCTTACGGGCGGCTGTGGTTTGCCACAATACCGAAGCCGGATGTCCTGCGGGACAATCCGGCTTCGCGTTTTTTAAAATCATGATTGGCTGACACGATTCAGCCTCAAAGGAACACCGTGGAAGAATTTCTGACCCCCCATTTCTGGTTCGCCGTCGGCCAGATCATCATGATCGACATCTTGCTGGGTGGCGACAACGCGGTCGTGATCGCGCTGGCTTGCCGCCAATTGCCCGACCACCAACGGGCCAAGGGCATCATCTGGGGCACTGCCGGTGCCATCGTGTTGCGCGTGATTCTGATTTTCTTTGCGCTGACGCTGCTGGCCATTCCCTTCTTGAAGTTTGTGGGCGCACTGCTGCTCATTTGGATCGGCGTGAAACTGCTGACGCCCGATGAAGACGACGATCACAGCAACATTCAAGGCAGCGACAAGCTCTGGGGCGCTGTCAAAACGGTCATCATTGCCGACTTGGTCATGAGCGTGGACAACGTGATTGCCATCGCGGGTGCCGCCCAAACTTCGGGCAACGCCGACCACCAGATGCCTTTGGTGATTTTTGGCTTGCTGGTGAGCATTCCAATCATTGTTTGGGGCAGCCAGTTGGTCTTGAAGTTGATGGACCGCTTCCCCATCATCATCACCGCCGGTGGCATGCTGCTGGGCTGGATTGCGGGCACCATGATCCAAACCGACCCAGGTTTGGTGGCCTACATTCCACAAGAAAAAGTGTGGGGCTATGGTTTGGGCATCGCTGGTGCTTTGCTGGTGTTGGCCTTGGGCAAATTCATCATGGCGCGCCGTCAAGCGCCGGCTGAAGACGCCAGCGCCTGAGTCAAGTAAACCACTGCTTTTGGCGTGAATGGACTACCATCGAAGTCCATTCACAGGGGGATTACATGAAAAAAAACCAACAAGGTTTGACATTGATCGAGCTGATGATCGTGATTGCGATCATCGGCATCTTGGGCGCACTGGCCCTTCCAGCGTATCAGGACTACACCATCCGGGCCAAAGTTGCAGAGATGCTGTTGGCTGCCAATGGCTGCAAGACCGCGGTCAGTGAAGCGGTCAGCTCCTCTTCAGATGCCAATGTGGCAGCAGCTTTGCCCACTGCCTGCGCCAGCCAAGCCAGCAAATATGTGGCCAGCGTAGCGGTCGACGGCAATGGGGTGATCACCGTGGTGGGTCAGCATGATGCCCTGCGGGGCAACACCAGTGCATCGGCCAATTCTCTCGCACTGACCCCCTTGCTCACGGGCGACACGCCGCTCAATGGCAACAGCGATGGTGGCAAAACCATCACCGGCTGGCGCTGTGGCCCGGCCTCCAGCAATGCCTTGCCCGTCAAGTACTTGCCAGCTTCATGCAAAGCCAGCTGAGCCCTTGCACCCTCACACCACGCCCTGCTGAACCCAGGGCGTTTTTCATGGTGCATCCGCGATGGGCTTGAACTCCACAAGCCCCTTGCACGGCGCTTCAAACAGCGCTACGAAAACCAATTTGACGCGCGGGTGGTTGGCCATGCTCATGGTCTTTCCATGGATTGCACCGTGGTCTCCAGCCCCCCAAGCCAACACCGTTCCGCTGCTGATCAGTTGGGCGTGCATGGCCTTGTTGCTGCTGCAGGCCCATCGGCTCCAGCCCTTGGACATCGCACGCGCGTGGGCCATAGCCGCTCTGCTCAGCAGCGTGATGGGGCTGACTCAATACTTTGGCCTTTCGACCCCATGGGTTGATCTGCTGCATGTCACTGCACTGGGGGAAGCCAACGCCAACCTGCGCCAGCGCAACCAACTGGCCACCTTGCTGGGCATCGGGCTGTTGGCCGTGCTGTGGTGGCAGGCGCACGGACTGCGCACCCGTCATGCGCTGTGGATGCTGGCATTGCTGGCCGTGGCCAATGCCGCCACCACGTCCCGCACGGGTTTGCTGCACATGGTGTTGGTCACGTCCCTGACGGTTTATTGGTCTTACCGCACGCACGGCACTGAAGCGCTTCGAACTGTTGCGTCAAATCGTTTGGCTTTTTGGGCCTTGGCGGTCTACTTGCTGGCCAATGGTGCCTTGCCGTGGGGCTTGAGTGTGTTGCACGGTCAAGACGTCATCGATGCCTTGACACGAATGGGCCAAGACGAAGGCTGTGCCAGCCGCCGCGTGCTGTGGTCCAACGTGATCGAGTTGATCGGCCAAAACCCTTGGACAGGCTGGGGCTGGGATGAACTCAAATATGCCCACTACATCACCCCTTACCCCGGCGGACCAGAGCAACGGTTTTGTGCCATTTTGGGCAACGCCCACAACCTGCCTTTGCACCTGAGTGTGACGCTGGGCTTGCCGGTTGCGGGCTTGTTGGGCCTTGTTGCACTCGCCTTCATGGCTTGGACGCGGCCTTGGCAAAGCCGATGGCCTTCAACGCAATTGGCATGGTCGGTGTTGGCCGTGATCGGCTTGCACAGCTTGCTGGAGTTTCCACTCTGGTACGGCCCATTCCAGATGGCGGTGTTGTTGTGTGGTGCGTTGCTGCTTGCACCGCAACACGCCCTTTTACGCGCGGTGCGCCCGTTGCAACTCACCGGAGGCCTGATTTTGTTGGGGGTGTGTTCGATCGGGTCGGACTATGCGCGAGCTCGGCAAATTTACGCTCCGCCCAATGAGCGCTGGAGCGTGTGGCGCGAAGATCCGTTGGGGGCTGCTCGCGGCAGTTGGTTTTTTGCCCGCTCGGCCACCTTTGCGGAACTGAGCTTGACCCGCATCACGCCAGACAATGCCGCCTGGGTGTTGAACACCAGCACAAAGATGCTGCATTACTCACCCGAGCCCAAAGTGGTTCGGTCGTTGATCTTGAGCGCACACCTGTTGGGACGGCAAGATTTGGTGGACTTGCACAGCGCCCGGTGGCAAGCTGCGTTTCCAAGTGAGCCCGTGCCGGTGCCAACGCCTTAACCCCTTGGATGTCAGATGAGGCAGGACGAGGTCGTTGCTACCCGGCAAAAAACAATGGCCGATTAGGTCCTGATGGTTCTTGAAATAACAGGGCGGCCAGTGTAGAAAGTGACATCATTTTTTTGAGCTCAAGAGCCTGAACCTTCCTTTAAAGAAAGAGCCCTTCACATGAAACGACGCATGTTCATTCAAACAGGTTTGTCTCTTTCAACTCTCGGTTATTTCTCTTCTGGGATGGCCAATGACTTTGGTGCTTCGAAAGGCTTTCCAGGCGGATGGCCCCCGTTGAATGAACGCGGCGGACAACCTCTGCCTTGGGTGAATCCAGATTACTTGGTCAACAACATGTCTGGGGGCATGGAGCCGCTTTTCAAACATGTTGTGGTCAAGGCTTCCAGCACACCCTCACCATTGAAGTCCCAAAAAACCCGCTTCAAACTCAACTTCAACACAGGGTTTGAAGACTACCAAAAGCAGTTGGGAAAGCCGGCGATGCTGGTCGCTCGTGGCGACACCATTCACTACGAAAACTATGAGTTTGAACGCAACGCCAACATGCGTTTTTACAGCAAGTCCATGGCCAAAAGCGTATTGGGATTGCTGACCGGTCTTGCTTTGGAAAATGGGGTCATCCAAAGTCTGGATGACCCCATTGAAAAGTACGACGCCCGCCTAAAAGGCAAACCTCTGGGGGCCGTGAAAATTCAACAAGCGCTGAACATGTCCAGCGGGGTGGACATTTGCCAACTCAATTGTGGCCAACGCAACGATTACGAACGTTGGGAAGAGTCGGCATTTGCTGGACTCGGTGGAATGCACAGAGTGCTCGGTCGGATGCGTACGCTCAACACCGACGCAGACAAAACGGCCATCGAGTGGCCATGGGGTTTTAAAAATCCCAGTGGGACCCAATTCAATTATTCGAGCGTCGACCCCCATTTGGTGAGCATGGCGATCCGTGGTGGCGCAAAAATGTCCATGGCTGAATTCACCGAAAAATTGCTCTGGCAACCGCTTGGCGCGCAAGCCGATGCGATGTGGTTCACGGACTCCAAATTATCCGAAGATGTGAGCGCCAGTTTTTGTGCCACCCTCAGAGACTGGGGTCGAATTGGGCTGTTGGTCGCTCAAAAAGGTGCCGCCAACGGAAAACAAATCCTCTCAGAGTCTTGGTTTGGCCAATACCGAAATTTCAAAGAAGTCGAGACTTATTTGATACCCGGAAATATTGCCAACAAACCCAACAGGGAAGGGTATAAAAACTTTGTTCATATTCCCAATGACAACCCCCAATGGCTAAGGTTCGGTGGTGACTTGGGCCAAGCTATTTATGTCGATCAAAAGTCCGGCACCGTGCTGGTGATTTTGAGTGTCAACAACAACGCACAAGCGTACAACGACCTGTTTAAAGCCTCCATCGCCACTATTGGCTAAGGCCAGCCATTGTTCGCGTGCACATTCAGCCTCAGCCCATTGAATTGAGGCGCATCCTCTCGCCAGAGAAATCACTTTGTGCTTGGGTTTTATCGATTTGGTGGTAAAAATTGGAATCATCAGTTTGCATCCCGTTTTCGGAGTCTGCCCATGAAATCCACCCGACTTGCTTTCACCGCAGGCCTGCTCATTTTGGGCTGGGCAAATGCTTGGGCCCAAAACTGCAATCCGGCACCCGCCAACGTGGCCACGCTGAAAGAAATTCGGCCACAGTCTTTCACCGTCGAAGGCCCATTGGCAGAGTTTGATTCCTGCCACCGGTCTTCACAATTTCAAATGCCCCGCAACAACCCCAAGCCGCCTTTGATGATGGTGTTGCATGGGGGCGCGGGCTTAGACCTCGCTACCCGCAATGCCGCCGAAGGTTTTCGCAGTAAGGGCTTTGCGAGCTTGGTTTTTGATGCGTTTGAACACAATGGGTTCTACCAAGGCCCACAGTTTTGGGCCTCCAAGGGCACCAATGAAGCGCGCCAAAGAATGATTTACAAGGTGGCTCTCAGCGCTTACGAATGGGCACTCAAACGCACCGACATCGACACAAGCCAGATCTACTTTCACGGGCTTTCCAACGGGGCTGCCGTTCTTTTTAATATTGCTGGTGTCGTCTCGCCCAACCATGTCAAAGGTATTTTTGCAGAAGGTGGGCCGAGTGCAGGGCTGGGCTTGCCCGACAAACTGAACGTTCCGCTTCGCTTGGTTTACGGCAAGTTAGACAACTACGCTGGCAAGACCGAAGACGACATGATTTGGCTTCGGCAAGAGATTTGCTTGCTCAACGTGGTCGAATTTACCCACCCCAGCGGCAACTCCAAGACCTGCAATGCCGCTGTGAATCCCTACGGTTTAACGCAGAGTGTGTTCAGTTGGTACGAGCAGCAGAAAAGCCAAGGCGCCGACATCGACATCTGGTTTTATGACAACGCAGCGCATGGCATGTTTCTCGGACCGCTGAAGAAAAACATGATCACCTATGGGGTCGATCTGCGCCGCTTCGCCTGGGTGGGCGGCGACCCCAGTGCCAAAAACAAACTGCTCGATGACGTCGACCGCTTCCGCCAAAGCAAGCCCTGAGTTTTTCGCGGACTGAAAGTTGAACCTGCTGCTTTCGCTGGTGCAGGTTCAGTGGGGCCAGCTCAAAGGGCGTTGATCGGGATCTTCAGGTAAGCCGTGCCGTTGGCCTCCGGGGGGGGCATTTCTCCGGCCCGAATGTTGACCTGCACCGCTGGGAGGATGAGAACCGGCATCTGCAGCGTGGCGTCGCGCCGGGTGCGCATCTCGACAAACTGCGACTGGGTGATGCCATCGTGAACGTGGACGTTGTGGGCGCGCTGCTCGGCCACAGTGGTCTCGAACGCCACAGGCCGCTCGTTAGGTGGGTAGTCGTGGCACATGAACAGGCGCGTCTCAGAAGGCAAGCTGAGGACCTTTTGCACCGAGGCATAGAGCGTGTTCGCGTCACCGCCTAGAAAGTCACAACGGGCCGTGCCCACGTCGGGCATGAAAAGTGTGTCACCCACAAACACCGCATCGCCCACTTGGTAGGCCACGCAGGCGGGCGTATGCCCAGGCACCGCCAGCACGCGAGCGGTGAGTTCGCCGATGCCGAACTCTTGCTCGTCCTTGAGCAACACATCGAATTGCGAACCATCGAGGCGGAACTCAGGCTCAAGGTTGAAGATGCCCTTGAAGACCTTTTGCACTTTTGTGATGTGTTCACCAATGCCGATTTGACCACCCAGTTTTTTCTTGAGATAGGGCGCGGCGCTAAGATGGTCGGCGTGCGCATGGGTCTCCAGTATCCACTGCACCTGAAGGGCCTGGGCCTTGACGTAATCGATCAGCTTGTCGGCCGAAGCGGTGTGGGTGCGGCCCGACTTGGGGTCGTAATCGAGCACCGAGTCGATGATCGCAGCGACCGAGCCCGGGCCATTGTGAACAACGTAGCTGACGGTCCAGGTGGCAGGGTCAAAAAGTCCGTGGACCTGAGGCTTGGAGATTGCGCTGAGCATAGAACACGCCTTTCAATTAGATTTTCAATAGTATATTTACAGGTATATTGTTCGTCAATAAAGTGACGCCATCGCCGTTCATTTCGCAATTGAAGTTATCGCCATGACCACACGCACACTCGACCTCCAGGACATGCAAGCGGCCGCAGGGCGCGCTTGCGAACTGATGAAGGTACTTGCCAACCCAAACCGCCTGCTCATTTGCTGCCAGTTGTCCCAGCAAGAGATGTGTGTGAGCGACCTCGAAGTCAGCCTGGGCATCATGCAACCGACGCTCTCGCAGCAGCTGACCGTGCTGCGCAATGCCGAGCTGGTCACCACGCGGCGCGAAGGCAAAAACATCTTCTACCAACTCACAAGCGTCCCGGCGCTTGCTGTCATGAGCACGCTTTTTCAACAGTATTGCACCCCCCTCACCACAAGGAGTAAGAAATGACAATCGACTGGACCCACTTCACGCCTTGGACAGCGCTGGCCGGCGGCATTCTGCTGGGCATTGCCTCGGCCGCATTTATTTTGGTCAATGGTCGCGTGCTGGGCATCAGCGGCATCTTGGGTGGGCTGCTCGTGCCCAAGCGCAGCGACGCCAGCTGGCGCGTGATGTTTTTACTGGGCTTGGTGCTGGCACCGGCCACGCTGTCGCTGCTGGCGCCAGGGCTGATCAGTGCCCCGCGTATTGAGGCCAACAACGTTGCCATCGTGGTGGCCGGGTTGCTGGTCGGTCTGGGGACGCGTTATGGCTCGGGCTGCACCAGCGGCCACGGCGTTTGCGGCCTGTCGCACCTGTCTCCCCGTTCTCTGGTGGCCACGCTGGCCTTCATGGCCTCGGGCTTTGCCATGGTCTACGTTGTCCGTCACTTGTTCTGAAGGAGTCTTTCATGCACCGCTTTTCTGAATTCCTCTTCGGTCTCCTTTTTGGTTGGGGCCTGCTGATCTCCGGCATGACCGATCCGGGCAAAGTGCTCGGCTTTCTGGACTTGGCCGGGGCCTGGGACCCGTCGCTGGCTTTTGTCATGGGCGGCGGCGTGTTGGTCGGCCTGGTGGGCTTCGCCTTGGCCAAAAAACGCACCACCAGTTTCTTGGGCTCGGCCATGCACTTGCCCACCTCGCGCGACATCGACCGTCGCTTGGTGCTGGGCTCCTTGACCTTTGGCGCTGGCTGGGGCTTGGCGGGCTTTTGCCCGGGCCCTGGCATCGTCGCCATGGGCGCGGGTGAATCTAAGGCTGCACTGTTCGTGGTGGCCATGATCGCCGGCATGTGGGTGTTCGAGTTGCTCGATCGCAAGCCCAAAGCAACTGCTGCAACCGACGCAGGGGTCTGACATGGGCACGAGACTGACTTGGCCAGGTCTCGACTGGACGCACGGCTACGATCGTGCCACCTTGTCCAGCGACCTGGTCGCAGCAGTCATCGTGACCCTCATGCTGATTCCGCAGAGTTTGGCTTATGCGTCGCTGGCCGGTTTGCCGCCACAGGTGGGCCTGTACGCCAGCATGGCGCCACTGCTTTTTTATGCGGCGTTCGGCAGCAGCCGCGTGCTGGCCGTAGGACCGGTGGCCGTGGTTTCGCTGATGACGGCTGCGGCCATTGGCGACCTGGCGCAGACGGGATCGCCTGCCTACGGGTTGCTGGCGATCACACTGGCCTTTATCTCAGGGGCGATGCTTTTGCTCATGGGCCTGTTGCGCCTGGGTTTTCTAGCCAACTTTCTCAGTCACCCGGTCATTTCGGGCTTCATCACGGCATCGGCGTTGCTGATTGCTGTAGGTCAGCTCAAAGTGATCCTGGGCATTCAAGTGCCAGGCCACAACTTTTTCGAATGGGTGCCGGCATTGATCCTTCAGCTGCCACACGCCCATGCCCTGAGCGCAGCGATCGGATTGGGCACGGTGGCTTTTTTATTCTGGGCCAAACGGGGCGTCAAGCCACTGCTGCGTCACTTGGGAATGGGCCCACGTTGGGCCGACGCGCTGGCCAGGGCCGCGCCGGTAGCGGGCATAGCGGTCACCGCCGTGCTCACTTGGGCTGGCCAGTGGCAAGAGCAGGGTGTGCGCATCGTCGGCACCGTGCCGCAGGGCGTGCCGCCTTTAACAATGCCTTCCTGGGACCTCGCGCTCTGGCAGCAGCTGGCGGTGCCCGCCATGCTGATCAGTGTGGTGGGCTTTGTGGAGTCGGTCTCGGTGGGCCAAACCCTTGCGGCCAAGCGGCGCCAGCGCATTGAGCCTGATCGAGAACTGGTCGCCCTGGGCGCAAGTAACCTGGGTGCAGCCCTGACCGGCGGCTTCCCGGTGACCGGCGGCTTTGCGCGCTCGGTTGTCAATTTCGACGCCGGCGCACAAACGCCGGCCGCTGGCATCTTCACAGCGATGGGTATTTTTCTGGCGGCTCTGCTGCTGACGCCAGCGCTGTATTTTGTGCCTCAGGCCACGCTGGCCGCCACCATTGTGGTGGCTGTGCTGTCTTTGGTGGATTTGCATACGCTGCGCAGCACTTGGGCCTATTCGCGCCGGGATTTTTCAGCGGTGATCGTCACCTTGCTGCTCACCCTTGCCGCGGGTGTGGAAGTGGGTCTGGTGGGCGGTGTGGTCTTATCGCTGCTGTTGTACCTTTACAAGACCAGCCGCCCGCACATCGCAGAGGTTGGGCGGGTGCCTGGCACGGAACATTTCCGCAATGTGCTTCGCCACAAAGTGCAGGTCAGCCCCCAGTTGGCCAGCCTGCGCGTAGATGAAAGCCTGTACTTTGCAAACGCTCGCGTTCTGGAAGACCGGGTCAATGCTCTGGTGTCAGAGCGGCCCGAGCTCAGGCATTTGGTGATGCAATGCTCCGCCATCAACGACATCGATGCCAGCGCACTGGAGAGCCTGGAAGCGATTGACCAGCGCCTGCGAGACGCGGGTCTGTGCCTGCACCTGAGCGAGGTCAAGGGCCCAGTGATGGACCGACTGCAGACCACCGATTTTTTGAAACATCTGAGCGGCAAGGTGTACCTCACCCACTATCAAGCCGTCTCCCAATTGGCGCCTGAAGTCATGACGCCCTCCGAGGTCGATTTGTCAATGCGTCATTGAAGTGCGCTAAACGCGCTGCATCGCTGGGCAGCGATTTTGCAGACTGCCGAACGTACATCAGACCCAAAATGAAGGCGGCCCTGGCTTGCGTTGCCGTGTTGTTTGAACGTTGCTGTCGCTGCTCTGAGTGGGCCAGAAATGGGAGAAAGCCTCACTTTGGGAGTGGCGCCATCGCTGCTTTGTAAGCGCCTACTTGCCCGCCACAAAACTCCCTGACTTGCCGCCATGCTTTTCCAACAGCGTGACGCCGTTGATGGTCATGCCGCGGTCCACGGCTTTGCACATGTCGTAAATGGTGAGCAGGGCCACTTGCACGGCAGTCAGGGCTTCCATCTCAACGCCGGTTTGGCCAATGGTTTCGGCGGTGGCGGTGCAAACCACACTTGATTCGGCGCTCAGCACTTCAAACTCCACCGCGACACGGGTCAAACCAATCGGGTGGCACAGCGGAATGAGGTCACTGGTTTTTTTGGCCCCCTGAATGCCGGCAATGCGCGCAATGCCCAACACATCGCCTTTCTTGGCGGTGCCCGACTGGATCAGCGCCAGCGTGGCAGGAAGCATTTCAATGCGACCAGTGGCGACTGCGACGCGGCGCGTGCTGGATTTGCCGCCCACATCCACCATGTGGGCTTGGCCTTGGGCGTCAAAATGGGTCAAGACATCGTTAGACTGAGTCATGGTTGTGCTGGCTTAAAACCATTTACAAAAGGTTGACAAGGATGGCGCATCATACGGCCACCCATCGGTCAATCCCTGAGTCTGCGATCACCTTGAAAAAACCATTTCGTCCATCCCGACTTTTGCTGGTCTTGTTGCTGAGTACGCTCTGCTGGCCCACCGGCTGGTCGCAGACCAATGCCTTGCCCACATTGGGCAACAGCGAAGGCATTTCGCTGTCTGCCGAACGCAAGTTGGGCGACCGCATCGCCCGCGAGTTGTACCGAGACGCCGACTATCTGGACGACCCGGTGCTGGACGAATACATCCAGCGGCTGTGGACACCCTTGGTCAAAGCAGCGGCCGCGCGGGGCGAGTTGTCGCCCGAGTTGCAAGAGCGGTTTGCTTGGCGCATTTTGTTGGGCCGCGACCGGTCTGTGAACGCTTTTGCTTTGCCCGGCGGCTATCTGGGTGTGCATTTGGGGCTGATTGCAGTGGTCAGCTCCAATGACGAGTTGGCCTCTGTGCTGGCCCACGAGTTGAGCCACGTCACACAACGGCACATTGCGCGGTCGATGGACGAGCAATCCAAGATGACCCCGCTGGTGATTGGTTCGATGATTTTGGGTGCCATCGCACTCAGCAAAAATCCTCAAGCGGCGCAAGGCCTGATCGTCGGCGGTCAAGCGGCGGCGATTCAATCGCAGCTGAGTTATTCGCGCGATATGGAACGGGAGGCCGATCGGGTGGGCTATGGCGTGATGGCCGATGCGGGCTACGATCCCCAAGGGTTTGTGGGCATGTTTGGCAAATTGCAGCAGGCGGCCGGCTTGAACGACAGTGGAACATTTCCCTATTTGAGAAGCCACCCCCTGACGACGGAGCGCATCGCCGACATGCAAGCGCGCGTGCAACTCAACCCCGCTGACTCGCGAGCGGCGGCCGATGTGTCGCAAGCCATGCTGGCCGCGCGGGCCAAAGTGCTGTCGCAAAACAGCACCGAAGCACTGAAGGCCTGGACGCAAGACAGCAAGGCGACATCGCCCCAAGCCACGCCCGCGCAAAAGGCCGGTGCTTTGTATGCGGCCACCTTGTCGCACTTGCAACTGCGAGACATGGCCGCTGCCGAGCGGCAGTTGCAAGCCCTTCTGAAAACCGTGGCCGATGATCCTGCGGCCCACCGGCTGGCGGTGTTGTTGCATGCCGAAGTGGCCGCCAAGCAAGAGCGTTTTGATGTGGCCTTGCAGGTCTTGCAAACGTTGCGCACCGCCAAGCCCGCAACAGCGGCAGCGGCGAGCGCCCCAACGGCAAGCGCCACACCTCGGCCCGAATTGATCGCTACCGCTGAAACCTTGTTGCGCCTGCCCCCGCACCCCGCCAGGGCTGGGGTGACGCAGCAACTGCGCGAGCAAGTGAGCCAAGTGCCCCACGATGCTCAAGCCTGGGATACTTTGTCTCGTTTGTACGCACTGCAAGGGCAGACGCTGTTGTCGCTGCGCGCCGAAGGCGAAGCACAAATGGCCCGGCTCGACTGGACAGGCGCCGTAGACCGCTTCAGAGCGGCACAAAATTGGGCCAAAAACAACCGCTTGCAAGCCGGTGACCACATTGAGGCCTCGATTGTGGACACCCGCCTGCGACAAGTGCAAGCACTGCTGCGCGAGTTGCAATCCGAACGCTGACAAATAACCTCAACAACTGGCTGCAACCAAGTCCTTTCAGGCCAGGCGAAGGCGCTATGATGCCCGTCCTGTTCCAATCACACCATGGCCGGAATCCACATCACCGACATCGAAGCTGCCATCAACCACTGGCGCATCAAGAACCCCTCGCCTGACGGGGTGACGCTGCCGCGCGAGCTGCGTGCCTTGGCCGAGGTGTATGCGCTGATGGTGTACTACAAGCACGATTTGGCCGATGAATTCAGCTTGCCCTTGGTGGCCGCAGAAGCCTGGCAAGACTGGTATGCCACGACCCCCGACACACCGTGCATTGCCATTTGCTCAACCAGCCAAGGCGATGAGACTTGCAAAGGCTGTGGCCGCAGTTTTGAAGAAGTTCAGCTGTGGACAGAAATGACGCCGGGTGAAAAGCGCGCGGTTTGGTACCGCATCACCGCCGACGGCACCTCTTGGCGCTTCAACCGCTATGCCGAACGTGCCGCCGAAGACCGGCATTGGGCCAAAACCGCCGCCGATGCTCAAACCAAATTGGACCTGAATCCGCGCTGAGGCCCCGGCCCGCTTTATTTCCAGCGGGTCAACTCGATGTGCACACTGCCCAAGTCGCTGCTGAAGGTGACCGCACCTTCTTGCACCGTGGCTTGAAGTTGCATGCTGCGTTCGGCCAATTTGGCCAGCTCTTGTGAGCCCTCGGCAGGCACGCGCCAGACCTGCAATTTGTCAAGGCGGGTGAGCTTGGTTTCGATGCCCTTCCACCAGATCTCGGCGGGTTGGCTGAAACAGTACAACAACACCTCATCGGCCTTTTGACAGGCTTTCATGATCGGTTTGTCTTCGGGCTGACCCACCTCGATCCACATCCGGGTTTGGCCCGTGAAGTCGCGCAGACTCACATCCGGGTCATCGGGGTCCGACAGGCCCGCACCAAAGGCCAACTTGCCATCGCCACCGCACACCGCTTGCAGTTTGTAGGCATTGATGGCCAGCGCCAACAAACGAATCATCATGCGTTCATCGGTCTCGCTCGGGTGCCGCGCCAGTGTGAGGGGGTGGTCTTCGTAATAGCTGTGATCGATGTCGGCGATCGACAGGTTCGCTTTGTAAATGGTGGATTTGAGCGCCATATCAGTCCATCAAACCCGACGGGCCAGTTCAGCCGCCTTGCCGACATAACTGCCGGGGGTCATGGCCAGCAGACGGTCTTTGTCGGCTTGTGGAATATCGAGGCCTTGAATCAGGCCATACAAATCGGCAGCGGTGACGCTCTTGCCCCGCGTGACTTCTTTCAGCTTTTCATAGGCGCCCTGCACCCCAAAGCGGCGCATCACCGTTTGAATGGGCTCTGCCAACACCTCCCAGGCGGCATCCAAATCAGCGGCCAAGGCTTCTTCGTTCAGCTCCAGTTTGTTCAAGCCCGTCATCAGCGAGCTGTAGGCCAAGGTGGTGTAGCCCAAGCCCACGCCCATGTTGCGCAGCACCGTGGAATCGGTCAGGTCGCGCTGCCAACGGCTGATGGGCAATTTTTCTGACAAGTGTTTGAGCACCGCGTTGGCCAAGCCCAAGTTGCCTTCGGCGTTTTCAAAGTCGATCGGGTTGACCTTGTGCGGCATGGTGGACGAGCCAATTTCGCCCGCCTTGAGGCGTTGCTTGAAATAGCCCAAGCTCACATAGCCCCAAATGTCGCGCGACAGGTCGATCAAGATGGTGTTGGTGCGCGCCACCGCGTCGAACAACTCCGCCATGTAATCGTGCGGCTCAATTTGAATGCTGTAAGGCTGAAAAGTCAGCCCCAAGCCCCATTGGCTGCTTTGGGTTTCGCTCAGCTCGGGGGTCTCGACCACTTTTCGGGCAAATGCTTCCCAGTCAAAGTCGGGCCAAGCGGACAGATGGGCGTTGTAGTTGCCCACCGCGCCGTTCATTTTGCCCATGAGTTTGACGCCGGCTATTTTTTCTCGGCATCCGTTCAGGCGCATCACCACGTTGGCCATTTCTTTGCCTACCGTCGTGGGGCTGGCGGTCTGGCCGTGGGTGCGGCTCAGCATGGGCACATCGGCGTAGGCGTGGGCCATCTCGCGCAGTTTGGCAATCACGCCATCCAAGGCCGGCAAGATCACTTGCGCACGCGCGCCTTTGAGTTGCAGCGCGTGGCTGGTGTTGTTGATGTCTTCGCTGGTGCAGGCAAAGTGAACAAACTCGCCCACATGTTCGAGCTCGGGGCGGTCTTTGAATTTGGATTTGATCCAATACTCCACGGCCTTCACATCGTGGTTGGTGACTTTCTCAAAGGCCTTGATGGCCACCGCATCGGCTTCAGAAAAGTTTTTCACTAAGGCGGTCAAGTAACTGCGCGCGCCCGGCGACAAAGGCTTGAACTCGGCAAAGCCCACATCCGACAAGGCGATGAACCAGGCAATTTCCACCTGCACGCGGCGGTGCATATAACCTTGCTCGCTCATCAGCGGGCGCAGGTCATTGAGTTTGCTGGCATAACGGCCATCCAGCGGCGACAAGGCGGAAAGAGGTGAGAAATTCATCCTTTGATTGTAATTCCCAGGGTTCAACACGGTGAAATAGCGCATCCGTCATTCGCATCAGGCAACACGCACACCAAAGCTCTAGAATCCAGCGTCACACAGTTCTTCTTCATTGTTTATGAAACTCATCGGCTCCATCACCAGCCCCTACGTCCGCAAGGTACGGATCGTCATGGCCGAAAAAAAACTGGACTACCAGTTTGTGACCGAAGACGTCTGGTCTGACAGCACCCGCATTCACGCCTCTAACCCCTTGGGCAAAGTGCCCTGCCTGATCATGGAGGGCCATGAGGCGGTGTTTGATTCGCGCGTGATTGTGGAATATCTGGACACCTTGTCGCCCGTGGGCAAGCTCATTCCGGCCAGTGGCCGTGAACGCGCCGAGGTGAAAACCTGGGAAGCACTGGCCGATGGCTTGCTGGACGCGGCACTGTTGGCCCGCATGGAAGCTGTTTGGCCCGAGCGCAAAGACAGCGAACGCAGCCAAGCTTGGATTGACCGTCAGTTGGACAAAATTCAACACGCGCTGCTGGCCATGAGCAACGGGCTGGGTGACAAACCGTTTTGCTCCGGCATTCACCTGAGCTTGTCCGACATTGCGGTTGGCTGCGCGGTGGGTTATCTGGACTTCAGATTCCCACAGATCGACTGGCGAACACCCTATCCCAACCTGCACAAGCTGTACGACAAATTGTCCCAGCGGCCCAGCTTTACGGAGAGTTTGCCCAGCTGATGGCTAGCCTCTGGGGTCTCTCACAGGGTCTGAAAAACCGAAGCTCATGCCGAGGTGCCGAGCCGTCTTGCCCAAAGTGAGGGTGTCCGAAAAGGGCACCCAAACCCCCTGACTGGCGGCGCCAGCAAAGCCCTCTCGGCTCTCCGTCAATCCTTGACGACTGACATCACGCAGCAATAGCTGTTGCTTTGATTCGTCCACCGCCTCAATCACCACATGTTGGCGCGACACCATTTCGTGTTGCGCAGGGACCACCCAGTCGGCATCGGGCGCGCGCCCAATGGTGAAGGGCAAAGACAGAACAGGCACAGCTTGGGCACCCGCGATCCCCACAGGCTGCAGCAGCAGCTTGGGCAAAGTTGGCGCCGGGGTAGCCTGGCGCAAGGGCGTGCGGTCGGCCGAGACCGGCATCACCGGGTGCCCCACGCGCAATTGCACACACGCTGTTTGGCTGCGCGGGTCGCTGGCAGCGCCGCCCAAGAACACGGTCTCGACATGCTTGACCAAATGCCATTGGCCCGGCATCCATTTTTGGCCGCTGACAAAACTGCCATTGGTGGAGCTGTCGTCCAAACAGTCGACCCCCCCTTCATGCAAACGCAACACCATGTGGATGCCCGAGACATGTTGCGCATGCACCGCCACAAACCAAGCGGTTTCGCCGTGCCACTGGATGGGGCTTTGATCGAGTAAGCGCATCTTCTGACCATCAGGCGCTTTGAGCGTTTTTTCTGCGCCCAACACCACCAAGGTCTGCATCACATACACACGCCGCTCGCCCATGGCATCGTGAATCACCAACTCCAGTGGCGGCAACGGACTGGCCACGTGAGCAGCGGCAGGTTTGGGCGCCCATTGTGTGTCGGCCACGATGTCATAGTCTGCGACGGGTGCCAGCGTGCTCACGGCCGACACATCGTAGGGACTCGCGCTCGTCTGTGGCGCGGGCACATAAGGCAACACTTCTAAGCGCTCCAGTTTGTCCAGCACCACCCACCTTTCGATGGCGACTGTTTTGAAGGGCCCACGCACCATCCACTGAATCAGATGGGGCACATCGCTTTCAGAAAACCACTGTTGCAGTTGTGCCTCGAGTGCTGGAGAGGACGCCCGGATCTGCAAGCGTGTGATGGCCAAGCGCTCTTCGGGGTTGATGTCGGCATGGCGCTGACTGCGCACCACCCAGTCAGTTTGCGCATGTGCTTGGAGTGCTTTAAATAGGTCAGGCCAATGGCTGTGTGCCGCATCGCTTTCGGGCATGGGCGCATGCGCTGCCGCTGGGCTGGTCATGTGCGCGCTGGCCATGTGCGCGCTGCCCGTATATCCACCGGCCATGGGTGCATTGCCCATAGCGGCACGGGGCACAGCGTCAGTTGGGGCTTTTGCCATGCCCAGCCATTTCGCCAAAGGTGTCCAATATTGTTTCATCGTCTGTGGTCCGTCATGCCTGTCGTCGTGCGGCGAGCCCTAAGATCAACCGGTGTCCGGCTGATCCATTCTTTTCAAATTGCCACTGCCATTCTGGGCCCAAGCGTTGCTGCGCAGCTTGGTAAAACGCCATCGTCACCGCCTGAAAATCTGCCGCACTGACTTCGGTGCTCAAGCGCGTTTCATTCCACACCACCTGAACACAAGACCGATCGCCATGCTCTGCGACCCAGGCGGCAATCTCCCATTGCATGCGCTCCCAACTCTGTGGCCACGGCAACAAAATGTCTGTGGGGTGTTGCAAGGCACTCATGGTTTGGCGGAGGTGGTCTGAAATTGTTTGATCGCCAACATGCCCATTTCTGCGGCGGCGTTTTGGTCATCGGCATAGCGCCCATCGGACTTGCGCCAATTGCTGTGCACCAGCACCGCTATGGCTTTGTCATAACGCTCTGAACCCTGCGACTTGAATACCGCGGCATACCAACGGTAGCGAGGTCTGGGCAACGGAAATTGCTGCGCACAGTTTTTTGCCGTTGTGTTGCGGTATTGCGCCCGCGCGCGCATGTCTTGCGCCAACTGCGACAAGCTGCGCTCATCGGCATCGCCTGGTGTGCCGGTTTTGCCTGCCACGCCCCGTGATGCCGAACACGCTTCGGCGCCAAATGCACGCACACATGCCGAATGGGCCGTACCGCCGGGCATATGTGTTTTCTCCATGGCCGCCAACACGCGCCGCGCCACGGCCGGCTCGATGCCCTCCGGGCCGATGGCCAATGCCGCGCGCTGCAGTCGCTGCAACTGGGCATCGGTTTGACCATCGGCACCCACACGGTCAACCAACACATGCGGATGGTGCGACGCCTGGCCTTGTGAAGAATTGGCCAATGTCGCCAACAAACTGGCCACGCCCGTGGGAGTTGCCAAGGTGTTGCCTTGGCCATAACCCTCACTGATGATCGCCATTTGGGGCCCTGTGCAACGCACATACCCTTTGGACCCCGAGGCCGCACAGGCTTTGCGTTGCTCGCTGCTGGGCAAGCTCTCTGGCCAAGGCATGTCTTGGTAGCCCGACACACCCGATGCCGATCGGAAAGGGTGCACCAGGGTCTGCCCCATCAAAACGGGCAGATCTGAGGCGCGCCAATTCAGCACATCAGCCCCTTGCAGTTGCGGCGGTCTTTGCGCAAGGGGCAGGCCATGCATCAGGTCGACCATGCCGCATTGCGCCCGGGCCGCATCTGTGAGGCCATCACAGCCGCTGTTCCAGCCCAAACGGTGTGCACTCTTGAGGGTGAGCGCCGGACGATCACAGCTTGGAGAAAAACTGCCTTGTCCTAATTTTTGTCGGCAAAGAAAAGCGTCTAAAAATTGCTGCGAGTCCGACCTCTGCATGGCCTGGTCCAAGCCCACCAAGCTGGCTTGGGCAAATTCATTCATCACGATGCCCGACATCAACAAAGGCTTGACCAAAGAACCCGGCGGCGCTTGTGTGAAAAGCGCATGGTTGGTCAAGGTCTGCGGCACCCGCGGTTTGTGAACGGTGTCTTCGGGCAAGCTCGGGCAATCGGCTGGAGGGGCGCCCAGACGTGTTTTGTCATGCGAATAACAAGGGCTGTTGGCACTGGCCGCGGCCACCAAACGACCGGTGGGGACATCGATCACGGCCATGCCGGCCATGCGCACTCGGGCTTTTTCATAACGCCCATCCGCTTGCGTTGCGAAACGTGCGCAAGCAGGCAAGGCCTTGCCACTGAAACACTCGGCCAATGTTTGCAGGCTGGCTTGCCAAGACGGATCGATGCTGAGCTGGACATGCATGCCCACTGTTTGTTTTTGTCCGCCAACCTGCGTGGTGTTGTCATCGCCCACACGTTCCGGGTACTGCGCATGTTGCGGCAAGCGCCAAGCCGACAAGGGCTCTAACAAAGTCGACAGCCCGGGCACATGGTCCCACAAAGAAAAGGGCGATCGCAGTGCCTGTTGAGCGGCCACTTCGGATTGGCAAAACTTCCAAGTGGCCGAGTCCGCCCGGTCCACCACCACCGGCTGACCTGTCTTTGCATCGGTGCCATAGACACAACCTGGCAAGCCCGACCACGCCGAGCGGGTGGTCAGCATGTGCTTGGGCATGGACACCCACGCATGCAGCTCGAAGCGGGCTTGTGCAGACTCTCCAACACGCTCTTTCCATGACAAGGATTGCAAAAACTCGAGCCCCTGCCGCCGGACTTGGTCGTTCAGCCATTGCACCGAGCGTTGAAAGTCGGCACAAGCCTGTTCTGATTGAGCCGTCTCTTGAATGAGGCGCTCGATGTTCAACTGGTAGGTTTGCCGCACAAAACTGGCACGCGCCAGTTGCGTCAGATGCAGGTTGAACAAGGTCACCGATTTTTGCAACCGCTCAAAGCCCGGTTGTGCCGCGGCGCATGGGCCACCGCTCAAGGCATGGTTCGGTGTCGCTGACGATGCCATTGCTTGACTCGTCGCGTTCACCGGTGCGACATGCCGCAACACCGTCTGCACCGCTTGCCATGTGCGGGCACTGAAATGAACCGGCGCTTGGGTGCGCACCGCTTCACGCTGGTTCATGAACCAGCCGGCCCCCAACACCACGGTGGCGCACAAACCCACCATGACGCCGGCTCTGGCCAAGCTGAATCTGGCTTGTTCAAGCATGCGCCCTCCGCATTCCCCATGCGCCCACAAACACGGTGCTGATCCACAAGCTGCTTTTGCCGTAGCTCATCAATGGCCAAGTCACACCGGTCAATGGCAACCAAGCCAAGTTGCCGGCCACTGTGATCCAGGTCTGCATCAAGACCAAAACGGCAAACAAAAAAAGCAGGTGAATAGAAAAAACTTCTTTCACCGAGGCCGCTTGCAACAACTGCAGCGGCGTCAAAAGCTGTGGACTCGCCCTGGCACAGTGCACCAAGGCACGGTAAGCGTACAAGCTGAACAACAGCAACCAAAGCCAAGCGCCCCACTGCCCCCACCAGCCCATGATGGCGGTAAAGGTGTAGTCGCTTTGCAATTGCAATGGCAAGCCGTGGCACACCTGCAAGCGCGAGGTGCCACACCAAGGCACTTGGCCGACACCAAAGCCCCAATCAAAGCGTGCGGCTTCGGACTGAAACCACATCAAGCGAGCCATGTCGTCGCGACCGGCTGAAAAAGGATCACGCCACGCTTCTAGGCGCTCACCAACCACATCCAAGTCGACGCCCACCAAAAAAATAGCGCCAAAGCCCAGCATCAACAACGCCATGCCACCGGTCCACCCCATCACGGTGGCCAGCAAAACCGCCAACACCATCGCCATTACGAGCAAAGGGCCTTTGTCAGAAGTGATGAATGCCGCTGCAGCCACCAACACCATCAAGACCCAAGCGCCCCAAAGATCTCGCAAACTCGCACGGGCATGACCCGCATGCCACAACTGGGCAGCGAATGGCATTTTCCAAACACACCAGCCACACAGGCTCACCAAAAATACCAGCTTCAGCACTTCGCCCGTCACGTACTGTGGAATGTTCAGGCGGTGCGCCAAGAAAAAGGCCAGCAGGCCCACGATGCCCAACAAGCCCCGCATCACCACCTTGGCGCGTGAATGCCGACCCCACAAAAAATGCGCCAAGCGCTGCACCGCCAACAACAGCCAAGGCGATGCCCACGCCGCCAACGGCAGCAACACTGCACTGACTGCCCAGGCCCACCATTGCTCCAAAGCCAAGAAGCGCAGGCGGTCATGAAAATGAAGTGACTGGTCCAGCAGCAGCAACCAGCCTGTGGCCGTGAACAACCACCAACCAGGAATCCAACTCGAATTGATGGGCCTGTAGGTGAGGGGCGGGGCTAATGTGCGGGGAAAGAAATTCACCACCACCCAAGACACCACCATCCAAACCCCCAAAGCGATCAAGAGAGGTGAATAAGCCACCGGCGAGGGTGCGGCGCCCAAAGCAAATGCGCCCAACCAACCGGCCATGCCCAGCACCAGCAAACCGTTGAATTGCTGCAAAGGTGCTGCGCGCGAACGCATCCAATGGGTGGCCAACACCGTTAACAACCAATGGCCCAATAACAGCCACGGCAACTGCTGCACGATGTTTTGCAAATAATCGGCTCGGCGCGCTTGGTCTTGCGCACGGATGGACTGACGCACCATGCGCGCCCCGACATCTGTGCCGGAACCCTCCAGAGCGCGAGCCACCCACCACAATGCATCGGCCTGTACTTCAGTGGCCGGCGATTGCGTCAGCGGTTCGACCCGCTCTTTCACCCACTGGTCCCACTGCACCAAGCGGTTGTTGGACTGCGCTTGCAAACGCGACACCTCGCTGGGCACTTGGGGCTCTAACAAAACACCCGCCGCAGCATCCATGCCCTGAGCCGACAAATCATCGGAAGCGTTCATGGCTTCAGCGGCCATGGCTGCACGCATTTGCAGCGCGTCTTCTGCGGTCCAACGCTGACGCCATTGCTGTGCACGCGATGCCATCTCTTGTTGCCAGACTTGCAAGCGGACTTGCGCCATCTCTGGCGATGGGACATCGCTCTTGAATGCAGACGCAGGGGACCATCGGCACAGCGAGGGCGTGTCTGGACTCAAGATATGTCGAACAAACGCACCTTCACGCTGACACCACACATCGGTCAATGAAGTGGGCATGGCCGTGCTCAACCCTGCCGAGGCTGCTTGGCTGTCTTTTTGCCATCTCAACACGCCGTCTTGGGCATGGCGCTTCACATCGTGCGCAAGCCACAGAACAAAGCACAGGGCCAGCGCAAAGAACGCCCATTCCAAAGCCACAGGGCCGAATGCGCGACTTCTTGCAGTGAAATTGTGTGTCGATTTATTCGACATGTCCGAGATATGCGCCATGTCTGGCTTCAGCGCCCTAACCACGTTCACCACGTTCACCAGGTTCACCACCATCACCGCCCCGTCCAAAGGGCTAGGGCCGAGGCCAAGACGCCTGCAAGTGCACCGACGACCAAGAGTGCGATGGCGAGGGCCCCAACACGGGTGCTGCGCCTTGCCCACAGAGAATGCGCCGGGGAAGGTTCAGCGCCTTTCAAAGCTCGCTCCACCGCCAACACTGTCACATCATCGTGTGCGCCTTGTTGTTGGGCCTGTTCGGCCCAATGTTGTGCTATCTGGGGCGCCAAGGGCAGAGTAGCATCGCCCAACAAAGCACACAACGCAGCATCGCTGAAGGCGTTGTAAAACCCATCGCTGCACAACAGCAAGCGCTCACCCGGCTGCAACGTGATGGGCTCAATCAATGCTGGAAATGCCATGCCACAACCCACCATGTTGGCGGGCGATGCAGGGTCGACGCCCTCGGGCGGTGGCAGGCCACATTGGGCATAACTCTGGTTGGGCGAGGACCACCGAAGTTGCCAGGTATTCCCCTCTCGTGCTGCCACCATGACTTTGCAATCTCCGACCGTCATGGCCAGCCAGCTTGAAGTTTGGGCGTCGATCAACCACACCGCCGCACACACGGCCGCGCCAGGCCCTTGGCCTTCTTGCTGCAGGCGCTGCGCGATGGCTTGGTCTGCTTCTTTTAAAGCCAGTTGCAACCGATCGGCATCGGGCGCCTGCAATTGGCCCAACTGGTTGACCAGCATGGCGCTGGCCACTTCTCCCAATGCGCCGCCGCCCACGCCATCGGCGACCATGAAAAAGTCGGACGATCGGCAGGCATAACTGTCCTGGTTGACCCGCGAGTGAATGCCTCTCAATGAAGCCACACTGAAACGCCATGGGCTTGCCGAATGCCGCATCGGTGCATCGGGCAAGAGGTTGGCGGTTCGGTGGGGTGTACTCAAGGGGGGTCCTGTGGTTTCAGTTCATCTCTGCCCAGTCGTCATGCAGCAAACGCGCCGCACTGGCCAAAATCAGCGGCGTGACTTCAGCCGTGAATGCTTTGTTTTCGGGGTCCCACAAATTCACCATGTCGTGGCTGTCCACCGCCACTTTGGCATAGTCATCATGTGACAGCAAAGCCTTCATGGCCTCGGCTTGTGTTTCGGTCACATTCACCAGCAACGCCTTGAAGTGCGCGCACTGCGCTTTGATGAAGCTTTCGCCGCCAAAGAGGTCGTCCACACGCACCACATTGGCCAGACCCACAATGCGCTCTGCGGCATTTTGCAACGCTTTGGCCTGACTGCCCGTGACACGTTGATCCAAATAACCCAGCAGCAACAACTGTCCCTTGATGGTGCTTTGGCGGGCTTTGCGGAAACCCGGCCGTGCGCGTGACCACCGATCGTCCATGCTTTGCACCAACTTGATGGCCGCAAACACGCTCAGTCCAAAGGACATGCTGTCCGACAGATCAATCAGGTAATTGGTGTAGCTGGCCGACAGCAGCGTGATGCCGCCCAAGCCCGACTGCCCAATGACAAAGGCCTTGTTCATGAAGCCGCCTGTTTTTTGTTTCAGGCTCATCCAAACCAAAACCCAAATCGCCAACAAGTTGATCAAGTAGGCCGCAGCATTGGGCAGGGTCCGCAAGTAGGTTTGGTTCAAGGCATCGTCCAGTGCGGTGGCCAAGATTTCACCATCGTCTTCTACCGATGCCACCGAGGTCGGCTTGGTCTGCCCCAAACCAGGCGCAGACAAACTCAGCACCACAAACGCATCTTTGAATTGCGCGATTTGTTCGGGCTTGATCTGGTCTTTCAGGACATCACTGAAAGAGATGCGGCTGTAACGCCCTTGCTTGTTGCGCCAATTCAGCGACATCAAATTGGGGACCTGCGCAATATCGGCGGCACCCAAATCGGCCGTTCGCTGAACCATCGACGGCAGAACAAATGTCGCCTCTTCCCAGCGTAAGGGGTACTTACGCACAATGCCGTCGGCGTCTGGTTTTTGGTTGGCTACGCCCAGGCGGTCGTGCATCGAGCCGAACATGGGCAAGATGACCGCGATCGTGCCTTCTGGCGGATGCCCTGGCTTGACTTCCACGCCGGGGATTTGTGCCACTTTCAATTGGCTCTCGGTGTCATTTTTCGGATTCAGACGAATCAGTGGAAATGCCGTGGCGCGGTTCATCTGCGCCGTCACATCCATGGCGGCATCGGCATCCGGGTTATTTTTATCTGGGTCTGAAAACAAGACATTGAACAACACCGCACGGGCACCCAAGTCATTGAATTTTTGCAAGCCATCGGCCAGCACGTCACGCGACCAAGGCCAGCGGCCATGCTGCTCTGACATCGCGGCGAGCGTGCGCTCATCAATGTCGACGATGAGAATCTTGTCAAAAGGTTTGGGGCTTGAAAAGCGTGTTTTCAAGATCACGTCATGACTGGCTTTTGGCGCACCCGGCGTCAAGGCATTCATCATGAACAAATAACTGGCATAGAGCGTGGCCAACACGCCCACGGTCAAAATGGCACGCGCTCCAAAGCGGCGCGAATAATGGGCAACCATCGACATGGAAAATGTCTTCAGATCAAGCCCGCGTTTGATCACGTTGTACACCGGCGGCAAATAGACTTTGGCGATGTCGCGCACGACATCCATCACCGTTTCAAGCATTTTGGACATGGCCAATCAACCCATCTTCGTTCAAAACAACAACGCCACGAACGGCAGCGTCAACACCAATAAAACGCCGGCAATGTGCAGCCCCGGCGTCCCTGCAGCGAAAAGAACCATCACAAAATAGCCTGCGATGCCGCACAGCACCAGGCCGGCGTAGCGCGCCCAGGCCTGCGCCCTCGGAGAGCGCGTTATTGCATGCCACACACTGCCCATCAGGGCCGGTATGGCCAGCACCATGGCCAGCAGGCCCAAGGCAAAACCGAGGTCGGTCAGCTTCAAATCCATCTGCACAAAGCGCCGGTCTATCCACGCAAAGAGAATTGCCAATGCGGCTATCCCAAGCCCTCCACGCTGCATGACGAGCCTACTTTGGCCAACGCTCGCGAGTATGGAAGCCAGCGTTTTGGTTTTCGGCTGGCCAACTGACATGTCTGCGATCTCTGTCGCAGCCAGTGCTTGCAGGGGCGCGTCTGCCGTTTGCTCTGGCGCTTGCTCTGTTGCTTGCTCTACCGCTTGTTCAGAGGCTTGGTCTGTTGTTTGATTTGCTGCTGTCTCCGCTGCTGGCACGCGTCCTTTTTCTGGCACGGGTTGCAAGGGAAAGACCATCGGCGGCACCAAGGGCGTCAGCAGCGGCGTCTGGCCGACATGAAGCAAGGGCGTGACTGGCACCACGCCGGTCTCAGGTCGCAGCGCCGTGATGGCTTCACCCCATTGCGCTGGCGGTACATGCAATTGCGCTAACTTTCGCTCAACTTCTGACAACAACTGCTGGGTCGGTGCTTCGAATGCAGCGCTGCCTGTGAACGGCCCGGTCGCCAGCTTCTTACAGGCCCAGAGCCACTCGCGCCATACCGCCCAACCCGCATCTGCCGTCGGCACAGCGACCGCACGCGTCAACATACACCACAAGCTGTACAAATCCACTTGCGCACATGCAGCGCGTTGAATGTGCACCGGCTCCCCGGTGGTTTGGGCCGTACGAATGGCCATCCGAAATTGATCTGGCAGGTAGGCCAGCCGATCGGGATCTGTGGGCAAAACAAATTTCAACGCTTGCTCACGGCAAACCGCATAAGCAAAATCGATCCACCGCAGGCTGTCCAGATCCAGCACCAGCCGAGTTGCTGTATCTGTGTTGTTACCTGTGCTGTTGCCTTTGACGTTGCAGTTGACGTTGCCTGTAACCTTTGCATTGATGCACAAGTTGTCGCTCTTGATGTCGCCATGCATCATGTCGATTTTGTGGATCGACAAGAGACCACGCAAACACGCCCGAGCCAATTTCAGGGCTTCGGTTGGCTGCAAAAAAAGCGATTCGCCTTGTAAGGCCACACGGTCCAACCAGTCTCTTTGAAAGTCGAGTCCGGCATCCACTGTGACCACTTCCACGTGGTCTGCGTGCACCTGCAAACCGGCGACTTGAACCACATGTTTGGCCTCGCGATGCGCCAACAAAGTGAGCAACAAATGCTCATGGTGGGCCCATGACAACCACGCTTTCGCCGCGGGTCCGGGCTGACTTTGCCAAGTCTTTCGGAACAAATACCCGCGCGCTGTCTCGCTGAATTCTTTCCAGACACTCACCGACTGCCCAGGTGCTGGGCTTTGGGTCTGGATCAATTGCGGCGCAGGCGTCACCATGCGGTCATGTATTCAGGAAACCCCTGCAGCCGATCGGTCGATCAGCTGAGCAATGGGATTCTCAAGAACAAGTAAAAGCCGTCCAAACTCAAGAATGTACCCGCCACCGCAGCGACCATCCCCGAGACATAGAGCGTGCGCCGCTCTGTGATCAGCACGACCGATATCAAAATGATGGCCAACTGCAGCAACAGCCCAGCAAAGTCAAAGTACGGGCCTTTTTCCATGGCCTCGTTTCTGGCTAATTCAGCTTCTTTGGCTTTTGCCAAGAGTTCTTTTTTGCCCTCGCCTGAAGCGGGGTCGGACTCGTAACTCAAGGCTTTGGCGCGCAAAGCTTCCGCTTGTTCACGCAGCGTTTTCTTTGCCTCTTCGTTGGCCAAAGGCACAGCGGTGTTGGCAATACCATCCAGCGTTTGCGCGGCCAAATTCAAATCGTTTTGACGGATGTTTTTGGCTTGAAAGAAAGCGTAGGTGTTGATGGCCGAGGCATTTAAAAATGAGGCAGCGCCTGCGGCATTTTGCGAGCCCAAGTTGTTCACCAACAACATCGAGGCAATCAGCGAAATGATGATCGAGCACTTGCGTTGAAACGCTTCTTTTTTGGATTCTGGGGTGTCTGACATGGGCTAATTTTTCGTGGGTGAACAAAATTCAGATGGCCTGAATGAACTTTTGAAAGCGCGCCTGGCGCGCAGGGTTGGGTTTGTCTGAGGGACGTGGCAACTTGTCTATGCCTGACTGCAGCAACATGTCCAAGCGTTCAGCCGGCGAGGGGTGTGTCGAAAAGAGCAACTCGGCGCGGGGGTCATTGCCCTTGAATCGCTGCAGCTTCTCGAGCACATTGATCGCCGCTACCGGGTCGTAACCCGCACGGGTCATGTACTCAACGCCCAAACGGTCGGACTCAAACTCCGCGCTCTTGTCCAGACCGCGCGCATAAATTTGACCACTGGCTTGGGCCAATTTAGCGGTGTCTGAATCTTGTGTGACCGCTTGCAAGCCTTTGGCCGCTTGATCGGCCAAGCGCTGTCTTTGCACCACTTGGTAGTGGTGACGGCGGGAGACATGGGCAACTTCATGCGCCAAAATAAACGCCAATTCGTCCTCACTCTCCAGTGTTTTGAGCAACCCCGAAGACAGCAAAATAAAACCGCCCGGCATGGCAAAGGCGTTGATCGCGTCTGACTTGATCACACCAAAATGCCACTTGTAAATGGCACCCGATTGGGCCGACAAAGCCTGGCCCAACACGTTGACATATTGCTGTGCGTGATCAGCGGGCACCAAAGGCGCAGCGCCCAAAACCTGCGCAGCAGCTGCTTTGCCAACTTTTTCTTCGTCGGTCTGCGCGGTGGCAGAAAATGCCACACACGCGATGAGGCCCATCAGTGCCTGCTTCATGTATTTACCACTCATCATCGCCTTTCTTCTTCGTAGACGAAGAGGACCCTGCGCCCTGACCCGAGCCAGCTGCGGGCGTTGTCGCAGGCGCAGGTCGTGGTGCAGTCAATTGAATTTTTTGATTGATGGCCGTCACATTGCCGGCCACTAAAAAGGTCTGAACGGTGGCGGGTGTTGCCGTCAACAACTCCAGCTTGTTGGCTTCGTTGAAATCAGGTTGTCCGCTCACCAGATCCTTGGCAGAGAGACCACGTGCGGCCGATGTGGCCACGATATTGCCGGTTCCTAGACGCCCGGTGTCAATGGCGGTGGAGCCGCCCGTGGCACCCGCGAAATTGATTTGCGAGACTTTCAGCCAACCGGTCTTGCCGGCCGCGTCCACTTCAACCCAAAAGCCTTGGCGCTTGAGCGTTTTGACGGGGCTTCCGGCTGCCAACTTGACGCTGCCCGGCTTGCCATCGGGCTTGTCCAACAGGGTGGCTTCTTCGCGCACAGTCTGAGCGTACGTACCGCCGATGCAAGCCAAAAAGAGCAGCCCTGCCGAGAGCGCCGTTCGGAAAAAGTTGTGTTCAGTACTCACCGCCAAAATTCCTTATCACGATGTCTTTGTGACGCACGCTGTTGGGTTCCGCCTGCGGCTTGGGGTTCTCTTCAGCACGTGGGCCCTGCGGCAATGGGTTCGCCGCGAGCGGAGCGGGCGGCGCAGGTGCCACCTCCACCACCACCACTTTGCATGACGGCTTTTGCGCAGGTGCACGCACCACCACTTCCAACTCTTGCCCAGCACCGGTGGATGAAACCAAGCTCAAGCCTTCCAACTTGGCCTCAAGGCGCCTGCCTGGCAACACCGCCGCATCACACAAGAAGTGCGCCATGTTGCGGGTCGCGACGGTGGCATAAAAAGACTCACTGGCTTCGCGTGTGCCGCGCAGATTGCCCGCCGCTTTGGCGTAGACAAATAAACCCTTCGCCACCACACTGCGTTCTGCCAAGCGGTCGCGCACGTCTGGCGGCAACTGCGCATTCACTGAGGTGGTGAATGCCAGTGCCATCAAAAAAAGTACCCGCGTGGCGCTGCGTTCAATCATCAGAAGTCGCGCGCTGCTCGACCCTGACCGCTGTAGGCTTCGGACTTGCGGGGCTCTGCGTTCTTGGCTGCAGGCGCTGAACCGGCATTGCCACCCGTCGCGGCGCCGCTCGATACGGCTGCTGCCTTGGCACCGCTAGAACGGTTGAGTTTGGCCAAGAAGGCCGCAATTTGCGCTGAAGCCACTTTCCACTGCACCACCACACCGACCACCGGGCCGTTGTTGCTGGGGTGCAAAGTTTCCCACTCGCTGGCCACTGTCAAGCCGCTGATTGGCAACGCATCGCCAATGGCTTTCACGCTCTTGTTGAAGGCGCTGTCGTCTTGGTAACGGGTCGATTCGTCGGTGAAAACGGTGGAGACTTCTGCGTCCATCATCTGGCGGTTTGACTCCACGGCTTCGCCCATGAACGAGCGGATGAGGCCATAGCCACGGGTCTTGGCAACTTCATAAGCCGAATCAATGCTCTGCTGATTTTTGGTGCGGGGTTGTGCCTGTGCATAAGCCAACAGCACGTACTCGCCTTTTTCATCTCGCACCAATTGCGCGCCGTACATGGACAACAAGGTGCGCTTGTCGTCTGGAATGTGTTGGTCAATCTTCTTGCCGGGTTCGCCTTTGGGAATCAGATCCCATTGGTTGGTCACGATCGCATCGGCCACCGCATGCAGTTTTTCAGTCCAGACCGTGACAATGCCCACCTGACCTTGGCCCGAGCTTGGGTTTTGCTCAAACGAAGCCATCACCTTCATGCCTGTGCAGCGGCCGGCGGCCACTGTCGAGACCGCATTTTTAAAGCTGGTGGTTTCGGCAATGGCTTTGGCGGCTTGCTGATCCACTGGCTTTGAAGGATCCAAGCCTTTTTTGCGCAGCTCTTCAGACATCTTGTCACCCAACAACTTTTCGCCATACAGCGCAGCGGTCTGAATGGTTTGTGGCACGTTGGCGCGGGATTTGATGTCGGAGTTGAGGGCTTGCGCGACTTTCACGGCACCCTCTTGGGCCATGCCTTCACGGCGCAATTGCTCGGCATCGGCTCTGGCTTTTTCAGCGGGCGGCAAGCCTGTATCCATGATGGCTTCGGTGGCCACAATGAGTTTTTGCGTCTCAACACACTGCCCCTTGGCGGTCAGCAAGGCCTTGTTGAAGGCATTGACACGCGCGTTCACAAAGTTGGGATCGCTGGGCGGCGCAGAAATGGTGGCCGTTGCGAAGTCGATCAGCACCGTGCGACCTTGTTCGTCTTTTTTGGTGTCTTTGACTTCACGCAAGCCTTGCTCGCGAATGAACTTGTCCATGCGTGAGCGAACCGTGTCGGTGCCCGAAATGCTGTTGGGCAATTCAGGAATCGGTTTTTGCTCCAACTCCAACTTGGCTTCTTGAGCCACGAGCGGCGTAGCCGTTGCGGCATACAGCAATGCGGCTGCAAACCAAGGGGTCAAAGCGATGTGTTTATCGAATTTCATAGAACATGTTCCTTTGTAAATTACCAATCGTCGTCATTTTTTGATTTCGAGCCCCGGCCATCCGCGGGGGCTGACATGCCGGGCAGCACGGGCATCGTCAACTGCACACTCACGTTGCCACTGACTTCTTCGGGCAACACTCTGGCCAACACACTGCCGGCTTTCAAGGGTTGAGGCAGGCGACCTGAGACCACTTTGGCTGTGGCCGTCCGGTCGGTCACGCTGATCACTTCTGCCCTGGCCACTTCACGCTCTTCTTGTCCCAATGACTCGCGTGTGTAGGGGTCAACCAGGTTCTGCCCCAAGCTGACCAAACGGTAGATGCGCCCAACCTGAACCGTCTCGCCGCCTTGGTTGAAGGTGACTTCGGCGTCTGTGCCGCCCACCACGGCAATCGGGTAGATGGCGGTGCCAATCACTTGGCCCAGATCTGCGCCAATGTCGGCGGCGTATTGCCCCATCGACACGGACGAGGGCAGTCGACCCGGGTTGTTGTAGGTTTGGGCAAATTTGATCTGGCCAGAGGCGATGTCAATCACCCGCACATCGATGCCCACCGGAGCCACACTGCGCGTGACCACGCGGCCAGTCACGCGTTGCTGCTGCTGTTGCTGAGGTGCAAAGTCTTTCAAGGCGGCCAACACGATGTAGTCAGCCCCCACACGAACACCGACCTTGACCGTTTCTTCGATCGGCGCATTGCGCGCGTTCACGCCGGCCAATTCGCGGTTGCTGCTGCCGGTGAAACGGCGGTCAATCATGGCGAACTTGCGCGTTTGCGTCAGGTAAGCCTCTAACGAAGCCGACACGCTTTCGGCAAACTCCGCAGCTTCAGGTCGTCCCCGTGCTCCGCCCGTGACGGTCACCGGCATCACCGCCAGCTTCAAGCGCTTGAGCTGCTCAGACGCTTTGTACGAGGGAATCACGGCTTTGATTTTGACAAACGCACGGCCCGAACCGGGGCTGGTGCCCGACTCCAAGACCGAATAGGACTTGATCACCCCGCGCGTCATCTTTTCGATGTTTTGCTTGAAGTTTTCCTCAATGGTGGTGTTACCGCCCTTGGTCACTTCGCTCATCGACAACGATGTGGCGGTCGAAATGCGCATGCCCCCCACTTGGGCAATCGCATTTTCAATCGCATCGATGGTCGCTTTGCCCGGGTCACCCCCGTTGCCTGTGGCAATCACTTCGCGCATCACAATTTGCGCGTGAGCAACCCCCAGCGACAACATCAACCACGCAAAGACCCACGCCAAGCGCCATGACTTCATTGCAAGCTCACTTGAGGTTCAGTTGGTTGACCACCACATCGGCGGCCACTTTGGCGGCGTTGGCCAATGCAGCGCGTCCTGCGTCATTGAGCTTTTCAGCGCGGCCGCTGAAAGTGCGGTTCGCTGAACCAATGCTGCGGGCAAAACGACCGGTCAGGTCATAGGCTGTGATGTTCATGTTGCCCGTGGCTAACCACAAGCCGGTGTTGGGGTCGTTGCGGTAGCCGTCGACCTCAATGGAGGCCAAGATCAACTTGGTCAATTGGCAATCTTTGATCTTCTTGAAGGTGTCGTTGCGGACGTTGGCTGGCAGTTGACCAGTTTCTGACTCGGCATACATTTTTGAGAAGGGATCGTTGTCGGTCACGCCGCAGTTGCTCACCAGTTCTTCCCATGGCACGGTGCTGATGCGGTTGTTCGTCAGCGTCTCGCCCACGCGGTTTTGCAAGTCATCGATGTTGGCCCACGCCACATATTTGATGCGGTCGCGTTTGGTTTCTTGCGAACCGCCCGTCACCGTCTTTGAAGTTTGCGTCACCGAAACCGCGTCTGCCGAGGCTTCAGCACTGCCCGAACGGTTGCCAGCCGAAGCGTCTGCGCTGGCCGATGAGCCACTGGTGCCCACCGTCGATTCGGCGCGTCGGGTGACCTTGGTGTCAAAGGACGTTTGCGAATCTGCAACGCGCGCCATCACCAAAAAAGCAATGTCATCTTGGGCGTTGGCTTTGCCACCGCCAGAAGCCTGTGATGATTGGCGCAAGCGGCTGTCAATCATGCTTTCATTGATGGCGGCTTTGATGCTGACCGTGCAGGTGCTTGAAAAGCCAGAGGTGCACTTTTCATCGACCACGCTCACATCCACCACGATGCTGTTGATGTCGTCCAAGAAGACTTTTTCGTTGGCCAAGATGTTGTCCAGTTTGGCGCCCTGCAAACTGCCCAAATAGCTTTTCCAAGCCGCCACTTTGGCTTTGCTGGTGGCGGTCTCTTTGTTTGAATCTGTGGCTTGGCCACGCACAAATTTTTGTTGCGCCATGGCCATGCTGGTCAAGCCGCAAAGCGCGAGGGCCAACAAGACGGACTTGAAACGGAAGGAGGGTTGGAGATTTTTCATCAGAGGACTTTCAGCGTGTTTTGGCACACAGTTCAAAAAGACGGGGAATGGCCGGCGCGACAGTTTCGAGCTTGACTTCGGCCTGCGCCAGCATCTGGGCATCGCGTTTTGCCAAGCCGCCCAAGAGGTTGGCCATGGTGCGCGATAAGAGCCGATCAAAGAAGACCAGATCGCGCTCGGGCGTATCGTCTTCAGTCGAGTTCAAGGGCGTGCGATCTTCGAAGGTGTTGGCCGCCAGCACATTCAAAATGCGCTTGTCGTTGCCGTTGGCATATTCATCAATCACGATCAAGCGCAACACCAAGTTGCGTCGAATGATGGTGACGCCGCGCTGCGTGCTGTGGATGATTTTTTTGTCCACATCCCGCAACACCACTTCAAATTTCAAATCGGCATCAGGAATGGTGATTTCGTTTTGGGCCGCCAAGTCGTCGTTGAATTTGACGGCATAGCGTTTTGCCAGCGCGTCGTTTTCTTGGAACGGCAGCAATGGAATGTTCAGGTTGTCGCAAATCGCCGAACTGGCCGAGAAGCCCAACAACTCAGGGTTCAAAATTTGCTCAATCTTGTAGGCAGCCAGCTTGGCTTGTGCATCGGGGTGAACCGAAGCCTTGGTCAGACGCGCAAAATAATTGCTGCTGAAGCCTTGATCCCACTTGTTGAAGCGACCCAAGAAATGAACAAACGCTTGGCTGTAGCCTTTGTAGGCTTCGCCCATGTAAGCCACGGCTTTGGAGCGAATGTTCTTCAAGTCCCCACCCGGCCGCTCAAAGCGCAACATGAAGGGGAATGAAGACACAATGCGCCAGCCCGTGCTGGGGCTGAACGACAGCACCATGCCCACGCCAGACATGAAAATGAACAGCGTGTTGGCGTTTTCACCGTCTTTTTCCACGCGTGCGCCCACGGTGGTTTCAAAGTCATGGGCAAATCCCACCAGCATGTCTTCGCCAAACTCGATGCCGTTTTTGAACTGCACCAAGGGTGGTTTTTGTTGTGCCAACAAACTGGCCGTGAGTTTGCTTTCTTCGGTGAAAGCCTTGCTGTCGGTCAGGTTCAGGTTGCGTTTTTGACGCACAAACTCGCGCGTCAGGTCATAGCGAGCTTGAGCCGCGCCGCCATTCAAGCCAAAACCGGTCCACACCGGCGGTGATTTGGGTCGGCTTCTGGAGGCGGCCGGCTGGGCACGCGACCACAGCGGCCAGCTCAAGCTGGACAGGCTGGCCCATGTCAACAACCAATGGCGCCTGGACGGCCCTTGGGGTTTGTGCTGTGCCATGTCAGTCTTTGTATTTGCTGCTGAGATCGGTGACCGCTGACTCGGCTTTTTTCACATCGACCTTGGCCATGTCCTTGGCCCGCATGGCTTGCTCCCACTTGGCGGAAATGATGCAGCTTTGAATCAAGGCGTTGTTGGCTTGCGTCAGTGCCGGCAGAGGCGCCGCCATTTTCACCATGTCACCAAAACCCGAGGTCAGCGTTTGCAACAACTCGCCATAAGACTGCGCAATGATGCCTTGAGCCACCAAGCGCTTTTCTTGCGCTTGAACCAACATTTGCTTTTGGCGATCGTCCAGCGTGGAGGTCTTCGAAATCATTTTGATTTGGGCCGCGTGCATCTCTGGGCTCACATCTTCAAAGACTGGCTTTTCACCCTTGGCATTGGACTTCAGCGAGGCCAAGCTTTCCAACTGGCCCATCAACTGGTTACCGCCTTGGGTGGTCTTGATGATGTCATTGCCAATTTGGATGGACTCGAGGTTGACCAAATTGGCCTGGGCGTACATCCTGCCAATGCGTGTATTGGGCAGCTGGCGTGCGTAGGCTTGTTGCGCTTGCTCAATTTGCATGCCGGTTCGGGCCGGACCCTCCCACTGCTGGCGGGAAGGCATGTTGGGCTCGTTCATGAAAATGTCTTTCACGGTGGCCGTGTGAATCAACTGGTAATTCTGTGAGTCAAACTCTTTGCGCATGCCGTCGCCTTGGCTGTATTGGTTGCGCAAATTGCCAGCGCTGACCAAATCGCCCAATGCCTGCCGCAGATTTTTATTGCCGTATTCGCCATAGGCGTTGATGCGTGCGCGAAACACCAAGGCCGTGAAGTGTTCAGTGCCCAGTGCCGCTTGGTAAGCTTCCCACCAGCGGTTTTTATTGACCGACAACTCGGGCGCCTGCAAATGCAAGAAAGTCAAAGCCATCAGCGCATCCGCGCGCTCTTGCTGGTCCGAGGCGCGGGAAATTTGGATCAAAGCCGCCAACGTGTCGGGCTCTGGAAATGCCAAAAATGTGTCGTAGATGGCACGCACTTTTTTGGTCTCAAAAGAAGCTTGGAAAAACTTCGCGTTGGGAAAGGTCTTGTTGATCTTGTCGTTGCGAAAGGCTTTCAAGAACTCGTCTTGCAACGCCTCCAACTCGGGAATGTTGAACTCGCTGGCAATCACACCGGTATTGACTTTGAGATTGCCCAACGCGCCCACCTGTTGGCGGCACCATTGGTCGCTTGGCGTCAAGCCACCCCCCTTGCCCGGGGCTTTGGCACCGCCAACTGCGGGCATGCCGCCCTGTTGCTGGCCGGGCGGTTGCAGCTGTTGCAGCTGCTTCATCAAATTACCAAATTGGGCTTGGGCTCCCAGAGGGGCCAATGCCAACGCACAAAGAGCAATACCAAGGCGTTTGTGTTGAAGCAGCTTTTTTGTCATCGTCATTTTTGATGGTTAATATTATTCATAACGATAATAACCACAAATTTGACAATGCGCTCGCCGTCTTCACGGAAATAAATGGGGCTGTTTCCGAGGCCCCACAGTCTGGGTTTGTCAGGTCAGCGTCATTCTCTGACCAGCCTAAATCCTGTTCCGGTTCCGCGATTTCGGGCGGGGGCTTTGCCGCGGTAAGCGCTGCGCAAAAAAGACACGGGCAGGTCCCATCCGCCCCCTCGGGTCACGAGCCTGCCGCAATTCAGCGGCGCGAGGCCCGAATCGGGCTGAACGAGTTGAGCGCTCCAGCAGTCTTGTGTCCACTCCATCACGTTGCCGTGCATGTCGTAAACACCCCAAGCGTTGGGCACAAAACTGCCCACCGGGGCCGTGTGAGCAAATCCATCTTGGCAACTTTGTCCAGGCCAGCGGGGGTTTTTCTGAAGCAAGGCCGCATCGGCGCCATTGGCATGGGTGCACACACCCGCCGCGCCCGATGCCCAGGGGTAGGCCGACTGAGCGCCCGATCTGGCGGCATATTCCCACTCATGTTCGCGCGGCAAGCGGTAAATCTGGCCTGTTTTTCGACTCAACCATTGGGCAAAAGCTTGCGCATCCGCCGCACTGACGCAGACCACCGGATGGTCATCGGTCTGCGCAAAGCCTGGGTTTTTCCATCCCAAATGTGCGGCCAAAACATAGCCGTCGCCATCCCACGTCAAACACCCTGAATCGGCTCGGTGCCCGGACTCGCGCTCAAACGCCATCCACTGCGAACGGGTCACTTCGGTTCGACCGATGGCAAACGCGGCGACGGCGACTTGGATGCGTGGCGTTTCGTCTGAGTCGCGACCTGCCTCATTGCCTGGTGAGCCCATAAGGAATGTGCCGGCTGGCAACTTGACCATCACCGGGCAACTGTCGCACTCCTGAAATGTGGCGGACAGCTGAGACAGGGACGACGCTTTGGCCGGCTGTGCAACGGGCGAGGGCGGTGTGGCCCCTGCTTGCTTTGCCACTGGAGACTCTTGCAACTTGGGGGCTGATGGCCCTTGTTGCGCCTGTTGCGCCTGTTGGCCTTGTTGCGCTTGCGGGGCCTGTTGCCCTCTTTGGCCTTGTGGGCCAGATGGCGCGGATTGCGCCATCGCTGGGGACTGTGCGGCTTGTGGCTGTGGCTGTGGCTGCGCTTGCGCTTGCGCTGGCAGTTGGGTTTGGGGTTGGGATTGGGGTTGGGGTTGCGCTTGTGGTTCCGGTTGAGCTTTTGCTTGCGGCTCTGGCTGAGTCGCGATTGGCGTTGTTTGCGCGACTGCGGCTTGCAACCTGTCCACAATTTGTTGACACCCGGCCATGCCCAAACACACGCTCAACCCAGCTGCAGCCATTGCCGCACGCCGCAGCGCATGGATAAACTGCAAATCACTTTTGAACATGCTGGCCCTCAACTGAACAGAGTGGGCATGTTAACCAAACTGTTTTTCAAGGTTCAGGGTTGGTTGGCTCGCGTTTTCAACCAGCGCATCAGGCCACCCAAAACGGGCAGCTTTTCGTACAACTCTTCGGCGGCGTCCCAGTAGTCGCGGTGCATCGTGACGCGGCCTTGCTCGTTGAACTGCACATGGCTCGCGCCCCGCACAGTTTGCAAGGTCACGGTGTCGAAGCGCTTAAAGCGAAAGCGAAAGTCCCACGTCAAAAATGCCTGCGTGCCATCGACCACTTGGGTTGTGACCACAAAGTGGGGTTGCTCCAGCGCCACGTACATGTGATGAAAAATGCGCTCAATTTCTACCAACCCTTTGACTTCATTGAAGGGGTCTTTGAAGGTGGCCTGCGCATCGTAAAGATCCGCCAAACGCGACACACTGTCGGGTGACAGCGATTCAAAAAATGCCGCGAGTTGCTGGGTGGCTTGACGGGTGTTCATAGAGATGTTCGTGGCGGATTTTTCTGGTGGATCTTAGTGGCGAGTGATCGCGACAGGTGTTCTGTGCCGGTGTTGTGTGCAGGCGCTGTGAGCAGCTGATTTAAGTGGATTTTCTAAGTCCGCGTGGCTCGTACAGTGCAGGTCGGAGTCACAAACCGGTGAATTTGCGCACCAACGGAAAATACAAGCGGTAGGGCAACAGGCGCAGCAGTTTCAGCCAAAACGTAAAGCGCTTTGGAAAATGGATATCAAATTCGCCTCGCGCCCAACCCTTGAGCATTTCGCTGGCCGCTTGTGCCGGGCTGATGAGCGCAGGCATGGTGAACTCATTTTGCGCCGTCAAGGGCGTGGCCACAAAACCGGGGTTGACGACACTGACCCCAATACCGTGGTCTTGCAAATCCAAATACAAGGTTTCGGCCAAATGCGTCAACGCCGCTTTGGTGGGGCCATAGGCCAAGCCATTGGGCAGACCGCGCCATCCGGCAACGCTGCTGAGCACGCTGATGTGCCCGCTTTGGCGACTCAACATGCTGGGCAAGACCGCACTGATCACCTGCAAAGCCCCTTGGTAATTGACGGTGTCGTGTTGCAGCAAGACTTGCAAGTCGATGTCCGTGGCGCGTTGCGCCTTGTAGTAACCCGCGGCGTACACCACCAAGTCAATCGGTCCTTGCGCCAACAAAGCCCGAGCAGTGGCCTTCACTTGGGCGGGGTCGCTCACATCCATTTCTTGCCATTGCACACCGGCATCTTTGGCGGCCCAGTCTTTGATGCCTTGAGGGTTGCGGGCCGAGACCACCACCTGCGCGCCCGCCGCACGCAAAGCCTCGGCGCAGGCCAAGCCAATGCCTGTCGATGCACCGACCAACCAAACCCGTCGCCCGTGCCACTCTGTCATCGGCGCGTTCAGCTGCAGCCAACCGCGCGCCTGGGCATTCGAAGACGCCGCCTTTGAAGTCGTTGGCCCAACTTTGGGAGTCGCCGGATCGGCCACCACAGTGGCCGCCCCTGTTGTCACCAAGTGCGCATCGGTCACAGGACGGTTCATGTGGCCACCCCTGACCGAGACGCCAGCCCCGATGACTGCTGAGATGACTGCTGTGATGCCAATGGCGTGCGGCGCGTGAACGACAAGGTCACTTCACCCAACTGCACGCCCCACTTGCTCATGGTGGCTTTGTTCAGCATGACGCGGTCATCCATCAGGTACATCCAATCGTCAAAGTCCACATGCCAAACACGGCCATCCACCGGCAAAGCCATCGTGTAAGTCCAGCGAAACGCGTTGCCGCTGACTTGTCCCTTGGCCTCGCCCACCACATCGTCGGCGCGGCCAGTGTATTGGCCGTTGGGGCCTGCCTTGAGCTTCCAAACACGCCGCTGCCGGGTGCCATCTGAGTACACAAAGGCTTCGTCCAACACGCCTTCGTCGCCGTTCCATTTGCAGTCCATGACCACGGTGAACCGCTTGACCACTTGGCCACTGCGGTCGGTGAAAACGCCCCACGCATCGAGGGTGCCGTTGAAATAGGTGCGCAAATCCAAGACGGGTTTTTCTTGCGCATGACTTTGCACTTGCGGTCCAGCACAACTGGCCAACCAAGGGGTTGCGGCCACCACGGGCCAAGTGGCCATGCGGGTCAAAGCGGTACGTCGAGCGATAGAAGTCATGTTGGCGTTCCGTTGCGAAGTTGTGAAGAAAGAGGGCGCATCAGCCCCACATACAAAGCCAGCCCTGCCAGCAACTTGAGCAAGCAGGGCAGCAGACCATACGCCAAGCCCAACGCCAGCACAGCCTCGGGGTCTTGCTGTCCCGGGGCATAGCCCCACAGACCCAGCAATGGCAATGACAAACCGGCGGCCAAAGCCAAATTCAGCTTGGTGGCCAAGTTCCACCAGCCCATGAAGGCACCGTCCGAGCGTCCTCGCTCGCCACACCGGTCAATCAACTGGTTGAGCAAAGCACCGGGCACCGTCAGGTCGGCCCCCAAGGCGATGCCCGACAAAGCGCACACCACCAAAAACCCGTTGCTGTCGCCCTGCCCCAAAACGCTCACACCCATGAACGCCAGCACCGACAACACCATGCCCGTTGCCCATGTGCGCAACAAGCCGATGCGGTCGATCACCTTGAGCCACAACGGAAACGACAAAGCCCCTGTCGCAAAATAAATACCCAAAAACAGCGGCTCCATGGCCTTGGGCGCTTGCAAACGGTCTTGCACAAAAAACAGCACCAAGGTGGCAGGCACCGCACTGGCCAAACCGTTCAACATGAAGACCGCCAACAAACGCCGAAACTCGGCATGCTTCCAAGGCTGCCAAAGACTGCCGTTGGCCTCTTCGTGTGACTGCAACTGCGGCAACGCTGGTGCCCGCAGGGCTGTGCGTTGCCAAGTCCACAAGCCCAGCACCAACAACAACACCAACAATGCGGTCGTCAAACCCCAGCCCCACAAGGCGGGCAGGGCCGATGCCAACAACACACCCATCAGGGCAAAACCTTCACGCCAAGCCACCCATCGGCTTTGCGCCAAACCGCCGCCGCCTTGTCGCGCCGCCCAAGCTTGGTGCAAGATACCCAAACCACTGTAGGCCAAATGGCTGAGCGTGAGGGCCGCGGCGACCCAGACCAACAGGCCGCCCGAAGACAATACGGCCGCCGGTGGAAAAAACAAAGCGGCAAACCCCAAAGCCACGGCAATGGCCAGCAACACGGCCGCCCACCACACAGCGCGCCAAGAGTGTCGGTACAAGCGATCACCCCAGCGCCCAAGCCAAGGATCGACCAGCGCATCAATGCTGCGGCTGAACAACAGCACACCGCCCAAGGCCGCTAAAGGCACAGCGTATTGCTGCGCATAAATATTCGGCAAATGCACATACACCGGTAAGGCAACAAAAGCCAAGGGCAAGCCCAACAAGCCATAAGCTGCAGACGCCTTGCGCGGCACGGCGAAGTGCGGCACGTCCATCCCCGTCTGTGCAGCAGTCGACTTTGCAGCACTGGAATCTGAGGCGCTTGAATCAGAGACGCTTGCATCTGCGGCGTTCAGCTCAGAGGAATAGGGCATGCTGATCTTGCTCATGGCGTCATGCCCTGCAACAGCTGCGCTCTGAGTTTGGGCTCAGAGGTGCGCTCATTCAGCCAAATGCCAAAAAACAAATTTGCAAACGCCGGGTCTTTGACATCGCCTGCGCGCTGACCATTGACCCAGAATTCAACGCCCTCCCCCGGCACGTTGACGCCGGTGATGCGATCGCCCTCTTTCACATTGGGAAACACCTCGCGCATGGCCAACAGCCAGCGTTGCGCTTGGGCATCGGTGAGGGTTGCCAAACGCCGCATTTCGTCGAGCGAGCGGCTGGCAATGGCGCCGCCTTCCAGTCGCCTCAGGTATTGCAACTCCAAAGCAAATGGAAACTGCGTGGCCAGACTGTATCGAAAGCCCGGCGGGGTCCACAAGCGGGCGTCATAAACATCAAAGCCCCAGAATCTCAAGCGCACCGGTGCGGTCGGTATCGCGCCACGCAATGCGACGATTTCAGGGCGGCTGTGCACAGCATTCGGACTGGTCACCAGAGCCGTGATAGCCGTAGTGGCCGTGGCCGCTGCTTTCGCATCACCCAGATTCGCCACCAGCAGGTCTTGGGCCTGCACGGCGCAACACAACATCCACCCCAGACAAACCACACCCCAACGGCGGCCCAACACAGGCCGCTTAGCACCCAGGCGCGAATTGGACAGCGCAGACGCCAGCATGAACATCAACCGGGTTTGGCCAGCGTGAACTGCATCACGTCGATGTTGGCTTCATCGAAAGCGGCTTCGCAATAAGCCAGGTAAAACGCCCACAAACGAATGAAACGATCGTCAAACTTCAGCGTTCGGACACTGTCCAGTTGCGACATGAAACTCTCGCGCCAACGGCGCAGGGTCTCCGCATAATCGGGGCCAAACTTCAACTCATCGACCACCTGCAAACCCGCCGCCTGGGCTTGCTTGCGAAACTCGCTGGGGCTGGGCAAACACCCACCAGGAAAAATGTACTGCTGAATGAAATCGGTGGAGTTGAGGTAGCGCTCAAACAAGGCATCGTCAATGGTGATGCTTTGAACGCAAGCCCGACCGCCGGGTTTGAGCATGCGGGCAATGGTTTGGAAATAAGTCGGCCAGTATTCTTGCCCCACGGCTTCGATCATTTCAATCGAACACACCGCATCGTAAGGCCCGTCGTTGATGTCTCGGTAATCTTGCAAACGCAAATCCGCTTGGTCTTGCACGCCATGCCACTTCATGCGGGCCTTGGCAAAAGCCAATTGCTCGGTGGACAGTGTGACACCCGTGACGTGTGCACCAAACTCGGTGGTGGCCGCTTCGGCCAGCGCGCCCCAACCGCAACCAATTTCGAGAACCCGATCGCCGGGTTGCACCTGGGCCATGCGCAGTGCGCGATGCACCTTGGCCTTTTGCGCATCGACCATCGGGCGGGTGTGATCGCCCTCAAACCAAGCCGATGAATAGTTCATCGTGCCGTCCAGCCACAACTCATAAAAGGCATTCCCCAAGTCGTAGTGGGCGTGGATGTTTTTACGGCTGTTGCTGCGGTTGTTGCGGTTCAGCATGTGCTTGACGCGGTAGACCAACCGACCCAACCAATGGCCATAAATGGCCCCTTCAATGTGGTTGCGGTTGGCGATCAACAAACGCAGCAACGCCGCCAAGTCGGGCGTGTCCCAGTCGCCGGCCATGTAGCCTTCGGCAAAACCGATGTCGCCCGACTTCAGCACTTCGGCACACACCTCCCAGCGGTGAATGTTCAAGGCCGCAAAGGGTGCCTCATGGGTGCCAAAAACTTGGCTGTTGCCGTCGGGGGCATACAAGGTGAGCGTGCCGATTTTTAAGCGGTTGAGCAGGCCCAACAAACGCGTGGCCGCTTTGGGCAGACGGGTCTGCGGAATGCTTGCAGCCGCGCTGCGTGCGCCCAAGGCGGTGGTGTGGTCAATGGTTTTCATTGTGGAGATCGTCCTTTGGCAGAACCAGGTTCATCGGGTCACAAAATCGCGGGGCGGTTCGGGCTTGCGCCAAAACGGTACTTTTTTAATCCAGAGCAGCAAGGCGTGCCAGTGAATGCGCGCCACCACGCCCAAGGTCAACAAGGGGTAGCGCCACATCACGCGGCGCAAAGCTTGGGCGGTCGCGGGTTCCAGCACACCGCTCCAGCTGGTGTCGATCAAAGGGCCTTGCTCGTCGCCATGGTCCACCCGCGCCACAATGCGGTCCTGGCCATCGTGCTGGGTGCGCATGAAGCGAAAACGGTATTCGCCTTGCACCGCGCAAAAGGGCGACACATGAAACACCTTGTTCGCCAACAACGTTTGGCCATAGTGCGGCTCGGGCAGCAAGTAGCAATGGCGCTCGCCAAAGGTGTTGTTCACCTCGGCCACAATCGCCGCCAATCGGCCATCGGGGCGGTGCGCGTACCAAAAACTCACCGGCTTGAATGCATGGCCCAAGACCCTGGGAAACGCCTGCAACCAGACCTCGCCTGTGGCATCAACAATGCCCTCGCGCAGCAACAGTTCATCGAGCCAAGCCAGCGCACCACCCGCTTGCGGCGAGCGTCCATCGCCATGGTCAACATCGTGAAACGCAAACCAAGCCGGGCGGTTGACAGCCAAAGCAAGTTGCCCTTGGCCCGCTTGCAGCGTCCGCATCGGCAGCATCAAAAATGCTGTCGGGTATGCAAACGCATGGTGCGCAGGTCGGTGCCGCGTGTGCCGCACTTGGCCCCAACCCATGAGTGCGGTTGTGGCGCTCATGCCGCCCATTTCTCCTGAACAGGTTGGGCCTGGTCATGGATCAGTTGTTGCAATGCGCGGCCCACGTTGAGGCCTGATTTCAGGCCATCTTCATGGAAGCCATAACCCGTCCACGCGCCGGCAAACCACGTGCGCTGCTGGCCTTGAATCAAAGGCAAGCGCTTTTGTGCTTCGATCGCCGCCAAATCAAACACCGGGTGCGCATACGCGTATTCACCGACGATGGTGGCGGGGTCGATGTCTTGCACGGGATTGAGCGAGACCACCACCGGTTGCTGAAACGGAATGCGCTGCAAACGGTTGAGCAGGTAATGCAGACACACCCGCGCCGACTCGCGTTCGCTGTTGGCGGCGCGTTCGTAGTTCCAAGCCGCCCACGTTTTGCTGTGGCTGGGCAGCACACTGGCATCGGTGTGCAACACCGCATGGTTGTCTTGGTAACGAATCGCACCCAACAATCTGCGCTCTTCGGCGCTGGGCTCGCGCAACAGGCGCAAAGCCTGGTCGGTGTGGGTGGCAATCACCACTTGGTCAAAGCGTTCGGCATGGCCGTCGGTGACGATGCGCACACCCATCGCGTCGCGTTCAATCAGGCGCACAGGGGTGTTCAAGCGTTTGTCATGCACACCGGCCAAAATTTTCTCAACATAGTTGCGGGCGCCGCCAACCACACTGAACCACTGGGGCCGATCGGTCACTTGAATCAAACCATGGTTGTGGCAAAACCGGATCATGGTGGCCACCGGAAATTGCAGCATCTGATCGGTCGGGCAACTCCAAATGCAGCCCAACATGGGCAAGAAATACCAGTCGCGAAAGGGCTCGCTGAAGTTGTGGCTGCGCAAAAAGTCGGCCAGTGGTTGTTGCAGCTCGGTCTCGCGTTGCTCATTGGCAATGCGCGTGCACAGCGCATTGAAGCGCAACACGTCCAGCAACATGCGCCAAAACTTTGGGTTGACCAAATTGCTTCGTTGGGCAAACACGCTGTTCAAGTCGGTGCCGCTCCACTCCAAGGTGCGGCCTCTCAAGGCGCCCGGCACCTTGACCGAAAACGACATGTCCGACGGCGCGGTCTCAACGTCGAGCTCGGTGAACAGCTTGATCAGGTTGGGGTAGGTGCGCTCGTTGAACACCAAAAACCCGGTGTCCACGCCATGCGTGACCATGCCCTGTGGCGTGGGCAGCGTGACATCGACGGTGTGCGTGTGTCCACCAAAATAATCACCCGCTTCAAAGACGGTGATGTCGGCTTGGTGCTTCATGGCGTGGGCCACGGCCAGACCCGAAATGCCCGACCCCACGATCGCCAGTTTCATGCGTCGGTTCATGGTTTAACTTTCAATGCTTTGTCGATCGCGGCCAACAACGTTTTGTTGTCGGGCCCGGTCAGGCTGCTGTACTGGTCGATGACTTTGCCGTCACGCCCAATCAGGTATTTGTGAAAATTCCAACGCGGCTTTTGCCCCGTTTGCGCGGTCAGTTGTTTG
>JBJOIR010000011.1:0-46136 GCA_046047055.1 Pseudomonadota bacterium
TGGCGCAGCGCGCCATGTGCAGGTGTTGCGCATGCAACCCGGCGATGGCATCACGCTGTTCAATGGTGCAGGCGGCGAGTTTGCGGCGACCGTGACCCGCATGGGCCGCAGCGATGTGCAAGTGTCTGTGGGCGCCCACGTTGCGCTGGAAAGGGAAGCCGGACGGGCGGTGCATTTGTTGGCTGGCATCACCGCCAATGACCGCATGGACTGGTTGGTCGAAAAAGCCACCGAGTTGGGCGTGGCCAGCATCACCCCGCTGGTGGCCGAGCGCAGCGTGCTCAAGCTCAAGGGTGAGCGTGCCGACAAAAAACTGGCGCACTGGCAAAGCGTGGCGGTGGCCGCTGCCGAGCAATGTGGCCGCAACCGCGTGCCCACGGTCCACGCCGCGGTGACCTTGCTGGAATGGCTCAAACAAGCGACGCCCGGTGAACGTTGGGTGCTGTCGTTGTCGGAGGGCACACGGCCATTAGCCGACCTGGCCGACATGGCAGGCACCGTGCCCGTCACGGTATTGAGTGGCCCCGAAGGTGGTTTGAGCCCTGCCGAAGAAGCGGCTGCGTTGACCGCCGGTTTTGTGCCTGTGACGCTGGGGCCCCGCGTGTTGCGCGCCGAAACAGCGCCATTGGCGGTGTTGGCGGTGTTGACCCATTAGTCCGTCTTGGCCCTCCAGGGTTTCGGCCTGAGGTGAGGCCGCCCGATGCGCTTGAAGCTGGCCGCACTGCAAGTTGCAGTGCTTTGTGAGTGGGCGTGGAGTGTGGTGTGCGGGGTGCGAAAAAAGATGTGTCGGGGGCCGAAGCTGGGCCGCTTATTTATAAGTGACTGGCGATACACTGGGCTACATGAACGCCAATTTGATCCTCCTCACGCTCTGCCAAGGGCTTTTCTTCACCAACAACGTGACCTTCATCGCCATCAATGGTTTGGTGGGTTTGTCCATGGCCCCGTTGGGGTGGATGGCCACCTTGCCGGTCATGGGTTATGTGGTGGGCGGCGCCCTGTCGACGGGCTTGGTGGCTAAAAGCCAGTCGCGCTGGGGCCGCAAGGTGTCGTTTCAACTGGGCTTGGGTGTGGCCTTGTTCTCGGCCATGTTGGCTGCTTTCGCGGCCTACAGCCACAACTTCTGGTTGCTGGTGGCAGCCACCGTCATTGCGGGTTATTACAGCGCCAACGGCCAGTTGTACCGATTTGCGGCTGCTGAATTGGCGGCAGACAGTTTTCGTGAAAAGGCCGTTTCGCTGGTGCTGGCGGGGGGCTTGATCGGGGCCATCGTGGGCCCCAACTTGGCCTCACGCACCCGCACGCTGTACGACACGCCTTTTTTAGGGGCCTATTTGGCGCTCGGACTGGTGGCGGTGTTGGCCATGTTGTGCATGGCCTTTATTCGCTTTCCGGCGGGTCCGGCCAAGAAACCCGGCGACAGCGCCGGTCGGCCTTTGTCCGAGATCATGCGGCAGCCCGTGTTTATCGTCGCTGCGGCGGCTGCCGCCTTGAGTTATGGCGTGATGAACTTGCTCATGGCCGCGACGCCGTTGGCCATGCAGGTGTGCGGCTTCAGTTTTGACGATGCCGCATTGGTGCTGGAGTGGCATGTGATTGGCATGTTTGCGCCGGGCTTTTTCACGGGGCACTTGATCAAGAAATTCGGCACCTTGCCCATCATGGGTGCAGGGGTTGTGCTGAACTTTGCCTGCATCGCTATGGCTCTGTCGGGCGTCGAGCTGCACCAATTTTTGATCGCGCTGTTTTTGCTGGGTTTGGGCTGGAACTTTTTGTTCACGGGCAGCACCACCTTGGCCATGAAGGCCTGGACCCCGGTTGAAAAAGACCGAGGTCAAGCCGCGATCAACTTCTTTGTTTTTGCCACCATGGCCGTGACCTCGTTTGCCTCCGGTGCCTTGGTCACCACGCAAGGTTGGACATGGCTCAATGTCGGCTCATTGGTGCCGGTGGCCATGACGGCCGCCGCGCTGGTGTGGATGGCGGTTAAACAGAAAACCGCGACAGCAACCAGCGCTTGAGCTGTGCGAACACCTGTTCAGCCTCCGGGTCGTTGAAGATCTCGTGGTACATGTTTTCAAAGCACTGCGCTTGCACACAGGATGTGGGTGCGGTTTGCGCAAAGCGTGCGCTGGCCTTGGCATCGACCAAATGGTCTTGACCGGCATACAACAGCAAAGTGGGGATCGTCCACGCTGGGGCTTGCGCCACAGTGGTGGCACCGTTTTGCAAAATCCAAGCCGCCAGTCCGGCTGAAATGCGCCGATGCACCAAGGGGTCTGCGAGGTAAGCCTTCACCACTTCGGGGTCGCGCGCCACAAACGCCGCGTTCAAGCCGTTGTCAACTTGCAAGTGCGGCAGCACACGCGGCAAAGTGGCCAACAGAAATTTTTGTATCCAGTTGGGCGTTGCGCCCAGCGCTGGGGACGACAGCACCGCGGCATCTACCGCACGCCGCTGTTCTGCCAGCGTACGGGCTACGACCAAGCCCCCCATGCTGTGGCCCAACAAAATCAGCGGGTTGTTGCGCCCCGCAGGCTGTTGCCTTGTGTCGTCAATGACCTGGCACAAATCAGCTTGCAGACTGCCCGGGCGCAACAGGTCTCCCCGTGCGCCTTCAGATCGACCATGGCCTTGTTGGTCATAAGCCCGCACCGAAAACCCCCAGGCGTTCAGCAACGCCGCCAAGTGGGCGTGACGCCCCGCGTGTTCACCCAAGCCATGCACCACCAGCACGGTGCCCAAAGACTTGGGTGAGGGTGCAGGCCAGTCATACACCACCAACTGGCCGGCGTCACCTTGCAAATAAGAAACGTGTGCTGCAGTGCTGGGGTGGTTCATGGAGAGTGCGCAAGGGGTTGGGGTAGGGGTGGAGAGGGATGTATTTGAATGACGCAAGCGTGCAACGACATTGAGCGACGGATGTGAGCAGCGGTTGGGAGTGGCAGTTTGCGACCGGGGTTGAGATCGTCGCTGAGATCGTCGCTTTGGATCGTCAATTGAGTGTGCAGGGTCGCGATTTAGGGCATCCGTGCCATGACCTCGGCGACCGCAGCGGTGAGTTTTTTGGCGTAGGGCACGTGCAAAAACTCGTTCGGTCCGTGTGCGTTGCTCTTGGGCCCGAGCACACCGCACACCATCATTTGCGCTTGGGGGAAACCGGCGCTCAACATGTTCATGAGTGGAATCGTGCCGCCTTGTCCGATGTAGCCGACCGGTGCGCCAAAGTGCGCTTGACTGGCGCTGTTCAGGGCGTGCTCAAACCAGGGTGAGGTGTCGGGGGCGTTCCAGCCGGTCGCACCGCCGCCCGCTTCAAAGGTCACTTTCGCTTGGTAGGGCGCGTTGTCTTCGAGCAAAGATTTCATCTCGGCCACGGCCTGCGCAGCGTCCACCAACGGCGGCAGCCGCAGGCTCAGTTTGAAGGCGGTGTAAGGCCGCAGCACATTGCCCGCATCCTTTAGTGCCGGAAAACCATCGGCACCGGTCACGCTCAATGTGGGTGTCCACGTGCGATTCAGCAAGGCTTGCGTTGGGTCGGTGGTGGTGGGCAAGGCAAAGGCCGTGGCGCCACCGCAGTCGTAGTGCGCCCAAGGAAAGCGCTTGTACACCTCGTCTCCCAAAATCGCGGCGGTGGCTTGGGCTTGCGCCAATCGCTCGGCGGGCACTTCGCAGTGGAAGCTGGCGGGCAGCAAACGGCCAGTGGCACTGTCTTCCAGTCGGTCGAGCACTTGCCGCATGATGCGAAAACTGGAAGGCACCAAACCCGAAGCGTCACCCGAGTGAATGCCCTCGGTCAGCACTTCCACTTTGAGGGTGCCGCTGGCCATGCCGCGCAGGCTGGTGGTCAGCCACAGTTGGTCGTAGTTGCCTGCGCCGCTGTCAAGGCAAATCACCAGACCCACATCGCCCAAACGGGTGCGCAATGCATCGACATAAGGCAGCAAGTCATACGAGCCAGATTCTTCGCAGGTTTCGATCAATCCGACGATGCGGGGGTGCGGCGTGTTTTGACTTTTCAGGGCTTGAACCGCGGCAATGCTGGCATACACCGCATAGCCATCGTCTGCTGCGCCACGGCCATACAGCCTGCCGTCTTCCAGCACCGGGGTCCACGGGCCCAAGTCATTGCGCCAGCCATTGAACTCGGGCTGCTTGTCTAAGTGGCCGTAAATCAGCACGGTTTGGCCCGAACCTTCTTGCGCCGCGCGTGTGGCTGCCACTTCAAAAAACAGCACGGGTGTGCGCCCTGGCAGTTGAATAATTTCTAGTTTCAGCCCCGCCACTTTTTGGGCTTCGACCCACTGTGCAGCGCGGCGCAACACCGTCTCGATGTGGCCATGCTCTGACCATTGCGCATCGAAGGCGGGCGACTTGGCCGGAATTTCGATGTACTGCTTCAGCTCAGGCAGGATGCTGCGGTCCCAATGCGCTGTGACCTCCGTCAATGCGCGGACGCTGTCGATCAGGTGGGTGGGCAAATCACGGTGCAGAGGGGCGTTCATGGGCAATTTCCGAAGTGGTTTGGACGAGAAACGACTGTAGCGGGTTTGCCAAGTATCGGTGGCAGAATGGGCCCCGCTTTGAAATTGATTTTGGTTGTTCCGACAAATTTATTGCAAGTTTGTAAGAGCTTCTATTTCAAGCAAGGCTTGAAACAGGGCGTCCCCAGAGGCGCAGGCAGGCCACAGCGTGGCAAAGTGTCCAGGAGAGCCGTATGGATTCCAAGAACTCGCCCCATCCGGGCCTGTACTTGTTTGAAAAGTTTGAGGCTGGCGTCATTCACTTGGACGCCCAACGCCATGTGCTGGCCATGAACGACTATGCGCGCCGCATATTGCCGGTGGATGAAAAGCAGCCGTTTGACAAACTGGTCACCTCGTTTCACCCCGAGCGCTCCAAACCCAAAGTCAATTTCTTGCTCGACGAAGCCGCAGGTTGCCCCATGGCCAACGCGGTGCCGATGACCATGATCATCAACATCCCCGAGCAAGTCTTGCTGATCAAAGTCAGCCGTTTGGCCGATGTCAAAGGGGCGACCACGGGCTTTGCCTTGGTGTTTTACGACGTCTCGCAAGTGGTAGGCCAAGAGCCCACCAGCGCCGAGCCGCCGGCACGCAACATGCGGCTTTCACGCATTCCCATGGTGGCCGACCAAAAAGTGTCGTTTGTGGACGCCAGCGATGTGTTGAGCCTGGAGTCGCAAGCGCATTACACCCGGGTGCTGACACGCGACGGCTACCACTTCTGCAACTTGAGCATTGGCGATTTGGCGTTGCGGCTTGATCCGGCGCAATTCATGCGGGTGCACCGGTGCTTCATTGTCAATTTGCAAGCCGTGCAAGAACTCGGTCGAGAGGGCAGCAAAACCCATGTGGTTTTGAAAGGCAAAAACACCCAGCCTGTGCCTGTGTCTCGCAGTGAAGTGGCCCACCTGCGCAAGGCATTGGGGCTGAGTTAAGTTTCGCCCCGCCTGAGTGGCGATGGCCCGGCGCACGGCCAACACGGCAAAGCAAGGGTTTGCCCTTGTCGCCCGAAGACTAAGGACATTCCCTGATTGCAGCTTGCAAATAGTCTGTTCAATGCGTTTCGTGCTCGATAAAGTGCATTTCGTGCAATAAATGGGCTAATGAATGACGATTTTGGATAAAACCTGACTCTTTAGTAGGAAAACGACTCTCCCCAATACTGGTCGCCTGTTTGAACACAAAACCACAGGAGACCCTGATGATTCCACCGCGTTTCGAATACCACGCGCCCAAAACAGTCGGCGAAGCCGTTGCTTTGCTGGGCCAATTGGGCTCCGATGCCAAGCTGCTGGCGGGCGGGCACAGCCTGTTGCCGATGATGAAGTTGCGCTTCGCGCAACCCGAGCACTTGATCGACATCAACCGAATTCCAGAGCTCAAGGGCATTCGTGAAGAAGGCAACACGGTGGTCATTGGGGCCATGACGGTCGAAAACGAGTTGATCAACTCCAAGGTCTTGCAAGCCAAAGTGCCCTTGCTTTGCGAAGCGGCCAAGCTGATTGCTGACCCCCAAGTGCGCAACCGCGGCACGATTGGCGGGGACATTGCCCACGGCGACCCCGGCAACGACCACCCCGCTTTGTCGATCGTGATCGACGCCTCCTTTGTGCTGGAAGGACCGAAAGGCCGTCGCACAGTCGCTGCCGATGGTTTCTTCTTGGGCACCTACATGACCCAGTTGGAAGAGAACGAAGTCATGTGCGAAATCCGCGTGCCCGCTTTTGCCCAAGGCACCGGCTATGCCTACGAAAAACTCAAACGCAAAACCGGTGACTGGGCAACTGCCGGCTGCGCCGTGGTCATTCGCAAAAACGGCGACCAAGTCAGCCACGTGCGCATTGGCTTGACCAACGTCGCGCCGACCGCCTTGCGGGCAGAAGCCGCAGAAGCAGCTTTGCTGAACAAGCCCTTCACGGCCGCCAACATTCAAGCCGCTGTCGATGCCGCCATTGCGATTTGCGATCCGGCCGAAGACTTGCGCGGCGACGTTGAATACAAAACCGCCATGGCTGGTGCCATGGTCAAACGCGCCTTGTCCAAGGCCTGGTCGCGTTGCGCTTAAACGAAGGAAATCACCATGTCCAAAAAACTCGTCACAGTTTCAGTCAACGGCAAGAAAGAAGAAAAAGCCGTTGAGCCGCGCACCTTGCTGATCCACTTTTTGCGCGAAGAACTCAACCTCACGGGCGCACACATTGGCTGCGAAACCAGCCATTGCGGCGCTTGCACGGTCGATGTCGATGGCCAGTCCGTCAAGTCGTGCACCCACTTGGCGGTGCAATGCGATGGCTCAGAAGTGCTCACCGTTGAAGGCTTGGCCAACAAGGGCGTGCTGCACGCAGTGCAAGAAGGCTTTTACAAAGAGCACGGCTTGCAGTGCGGCTTCTGCACACCCGGCATGTTGATGCGTGCCTACCGCTTCTTGCAAGAGAACCCCAACCCGAGCGAAGACGAAATTCGCCACGGCATGTCGGGCAACCTGTGCCGCTGCACCGGTTACCAAAACATTGTCAAAGCCGTCCAGTACGCCGCCAAAAAACTGCAAGAGCCCGTTGCGGCTTGATGCGAAAACCATTTGATCGGAGACACACATGAACGCACCGGTACAAACCGCTGAAGCCCGCGAACTCGCATTGGCGGGCATGGGCGCATCGCGCTTGCGCAAAGAAGACGCCCGTTTTATCCAGGGCAAGGGCAACTATGTCGATGACATCAAGATGCCCGGCATGCTGCACATGGACATCGTGCGCTCGCCCATTGCGCATGGCCGCATTGTCAAAATCAACAAAGAAGCTGCACTGGCCATTCCCGGCGTGCACGCCGTGTTGACCGCCGACGACCTGAAACCCCTCAAGCTGCACTGGATGCCCACATTGGCGGGCGACGTGGCTGCGGTGTTGGCAGACGAAAAAGTGCATTTCCAAATGCAAGAAGTGGCCATCGTGATTGCCGATGACCGCTACATCGCCGCTGATGCTGTTGAAGCGGTAGAGATCGAATACGAAGAACTGCCCGTGGTGCTGGACCCCTATGCGGCGTTGCAACCCGGTGCCCCCGTGATCCGCGACGACCTCGCGGGCAAAACCGAGGGTGCACACGGCAAGCGCGACCACCACAACCACATCTTCACTTGGGATGCCGGTGACAAGTCGGCCGCAGACGCCGCTTTTGCCAAGGCCGAAGTCACGGTCTCGCAGCACATGTACTACCCCCGCGTCCACCCTTGCCCGTTGGAGACCTGTGGTTGCGTGGCCTCGTTTGACCCCATCAAAGGCGATCTGACCACCTTCATCACCAGCCAGGCGCCGCACGTGGTGCGCACCGTGGTGTCGATGTTGTCGGGCATCCCCGAATCCAAAGTGCGCATTGTCAGCCCCGACATTGGCGGTGGCTTTGGCAACAAAGTGGGCATCTACCCTGGTTATGTTTGCGCCATCGTGGCCTCGATCGTGTTGGGTCGCCCCGTCAAGTGGGTGGAAGACCGCATCGAAAATATCTCGTCCACGGCTTTCGCCCGCGACTACCACATGGACGGTGAATTGGCCGCCACCGCGGACGGCAAGATCACCGGTTTGCGTGTCAATGTGGTGGCCGACCACGGCGCGTTTGACGCCTGTGCCGACCCAACCAAGTTCCCTGCAGGTATGTTCCACATTGTCTCGGGCAGCTACGACATTCCGGCGGCACACGCCAGTGTCAAAGGGGTCTACACCAACAAGGCGCCCGGTGGTGTGGCTTATCGCTGCTCCTTCCGTGTGACCGAGGCGGTTTACCTGATTGAGCGCATGGTCGATGTGCTGGCGCAAAAGCTGGGCATGGACAAAGCCGAAATTCGCGCCAAAAACTTTGTGAAAAAAGAGCAGTTCCCCTACACCAGCGCATTCGGTTTCGAATACGACTCGGGTGACTACCAAACGGCGTTGGACAAAGTGCTGGAAGCCGTCGACTACAAAGGTCTGCGTGCCGAACAAGCCGCCAAGCGCGCCGATCCCAACAGCCCAACATTGATGGGCATTGGCTTGGTCACCTTCACCGAAGTGGTGGGGGCAGGCCCATCCAAGATGTGCGACATCTTGGGGGTGGGCATGTTCGACTCGTGCGAAATCCGCATCCACCCCACCGGCAGCGCCATCGCGCGCATGGGCACCATCACGCAAGGTCAGGGCCACCAGACCACTTATGCGCAGATCATTGCCACCGAGTTGGGTATTCCGTCTGAAGTGATTCAGGTGGAAGAAGGTGACACCAGCACGGCGCCTTATGGCTTGGGCACTTATGGCTCACGCTCCACACCTGTGGCCGGTGCCGCGATTGCATTGGCCGCCCGCAAAATTCATGCAAAGGCCCGCAAGATTGCGGCGCACATGCTCGAAGTCAACGAGAACGACCTCGACTGGGAAGTCGACCGTTTCAAGGTCAAGGGCGACGACAGCAAGTTCAAGACCATGGCCGAAGTGGCTTGGCAGGCCTACCACCAGCCACCAGATGGCTTGGAGCCAGGTCTCGAGGCCGTGCACTACTACGACCCACCGAACTTCACCTTCCCCTTCGGTATTTACCTGTGCGTGGTGGACATTGACCGCGCCACGGGCGAGACCAAGATCCGCCGTTTCTATGCATTGGACGATTGCGGCACCCGCATCAACCCGATGATCATCGACGGCCAGATCCATGGTGGCTTGACCGAAGGTTTTGCCGTGGCCATGGGCCAGCAAATGCCATTCGATGCACAAGGCAACTTGCTGGGCAACACCTTGATGGACTACTTCTTGCCCACCTTTGTGGAAACCCCGCACTGGGAAACCGACCACACCGTGACCCCCTCGCCCCACCATCCGCTGGGTGCCAAAGGCGTGGCCGAGTCGCCGCACGTGGGCTCGATCCCGACCTTCACCTCAGCCGTTGTGGATGCGTTCTCGCATTTGGGTGTGACCCACCTCGACATGCCACACAACGCTTTCCGCACTTGGAAAGCCTTGCGCGAAAACGGCGCAGCTTTGTAATCAGGAACTCTCATGGAAGTCAAACTCGACAAACAATACCCGCTCGATGTGGATGCCGCACGCGCGTGGGCCCTGCTCACCGACCTGAAGGCCACGGCGGGCTGCATGCCTGGTGCTGAAATCACAGAACAACTGTCAGACACGTCTTACAAGGGCGGCGTCAAAGTCAAAGTGGGCCCCGCTGTGGCTCAGTTTGGCGGCACAGTGGACGTGATCGAATCGGTGGCGGCAGAACGCAAGATGGTCTTGCGCGGCAAAGGCGCCGACAAAGGCGGCTCTTCGGCCTCGATGGACTTGACGGCCATCATCGTCCCTGATCCGGCCAATCCGGCACATTGCGTGCTGAACGGCCAAGCCGCGGTGATCGTGAACGGCAAGTTCGCGCAGTTTGGCGGCCGCATGATGGTGCAAGTGTCCGACATGTTGCTGGCGCAGTTTGTCGAAAACTTCCGCCAAACCGCCTTGACCCTGCCTGCCGGCGAAGGTGCCGCTGTGTCTTCCGGTGCTGGAACGGCCACGGCTTCTGCCACCGCCACGGCTGCGCCTGTGGTGGCGCGAGAAATCAACGGCCTGGCCATCTTCTGGGCTTTGCTCAAGGGTTGGTTCGGTGGTTTGATGGGCAAGAAAGCCTGAGCATGGGCCAGCCAGACACGCCCGCACGCCCTGCCACCGAAGAGCGCTTGCTGCGCGAGCGGCTGCAGCGTGTTGGCTATCTGGCCGATGCCGATCTGGCCACCACCGTGTGGCTGGCCTCGGCATTGCAGCGCCCCTTGTTGATTGAAGGTGATGCTGGGGTGGGTAAAACCGCTCTGGCAGCCGCCTTGGCCAAGGCCGGCAGCGAGCAAGGTGCGACCTTGGTGCGCTTGCAATGCTTCGAAGGGCTGGACTTGGCGCAAGCCGCGTACGAGTGGAATTACGGCCGTCAATTGATGGCCATTCGCTTGAACGAGGCAGACAAAGACAGCACGGGCAAGGTGCGTGAGGCCGACATCTTCAGTCGCGACTATTTGCTCGAGCGCCCGCTGTTGCGTGCCATCAGCCAAAGCCAGCCTTGTGTTTTGTTGATCGACGAGATTGACCGTGCTGACGAGGCCTTTGAGGCCTTCCTGTTAGAGGTGTTGGCCGAGTACCAAATCACCGTTCCCGAAATGGGCACCGTCAGCGCAACGCACATTCCGCAAGTCATTTTGACCAGCAACGGCACGCGTGAACTGTCCGATGCGCTGCGCCGCCGGTGCCTCTACCACTACCTCGATTACCCCACGCTGGCGCGCGAAATCGCCATCGTCAAAACCGCCTTGCCACAGGCCGACACCCGCTTGGTGGAAGAGGCTGTTGAGTTTGTGCAACGCTTGCGCCGCGAAGACCTGAGCAAAATTCCCGGCATCGCCGAAACCTTGGACTGGGTTTCTGCGTTGTTCAAGTTGGGCCACGCGCATTTGCCCGAAGACATGGCCGCCGTGTTGGGCACCTTGGGTTGTTTGCTCAAGACCCGCGAAGACCGTTTTGTCGTGGGGCCTGACCGTTTGCGTCAACTGGTCGAAGGCCGGCGCTCGGTGGGTGTGGCCGAAAAGTCGCCCGGCTTGCATCAGGTGAGCCCATGATCGACACCCCCGCCACCACGCCGTCCGAGCGTTTGGCGGGATTTGCCGCGCTGCTGCGCGAGCATGGCCTCACCGTGGGGGTGGCCGAACAACAAGCCATGTTGCAAGCGGCCTTGTTGTGGGGACCACTGCAAGAGCGACCTTTGCAAGCCGCTTGGCGCGCCATTGCATGCCACAGCCACCGCGAGTGGCGGCTTTGGCCCGATGTGTATGAGCGCTATTGGCATCCTGAAAAATTGCGTGGTGGCGTCAAGGTCAGCGGCCAGACCCGCCCCAGCCGAAATCTGCGCCAACAAGTGCAAGCCCTGCACGACCAAATGGACGCGGCCCAAACACCAGCGAGCCAACCGGGCGCGCAAAAATCAGCGCCTCAGACCGCTGGCGACAACCCGTCGGTGGGTCAAGACGAACAAGAGCCAGGCTCGCCACGTGCACAAGGCGGGGCCAGCCGAACCGAGGCCTTGCACCAGCGCGATGGCCAAATGTGGATGCCACAAGAACTCGGTGCGTTGCAACAGGCGGCTCGCCTGATCACGGCGAAACTGCAACCTCGGGCGACACGCCGTTGGGGCATGGACCCACGGGGCCCGCGTTTGGATTTGCGTCAGACCATGCGCCGCAGTGTGGGCTGGGGCGGCGAGTTGATGCAGCCAGCCTGGAAAGTCAAACGCGTTGAGCCACCACGGCTGTTCATCTTGGCCGACGTGAGCCGCTCGATGGAGTCACATGCCGCGCTGTTCTTGCGCGTGGCCCGAGCTTTTGCCCTCGAAGCCGAGGCCCGTGTGTTTGTCTTTCACACCCGCTTGGCCGAGGTGACGTCTTACATGCACCGCGACACGCCGGCCATTCAAGAAAAAGTCAATGCGGTCACGGCCGGCTTTGGTGGCGGCACGCGCATCGCGGCCAGCTTGCAAGACTTTGCACGCCACCATGCCCGCGCTCAACTCAACAGAGGCGCGCGGGTGTGGGTTTTTTCGGATGGTTTTGACACCGACGCGCCTGACCAGTTGGCCCAATCGCTGCAGGAGGTGCGTTCGCGTGGCGCACGCATCACGTGGTTTTATCCGACTCGGCAAGTGCCCGCCGCTGCCGCATTGCAGCGGGGTCGCCGCCACATCGAACGTCTGGTGCCACTGGCCAGTTTGGCCGATCTCATGGCGGCTCGCCATGTGTTGCACTGACCCCTATTTGAATTGAAGATGGACCCCAAGGAGAGCGCCATGAACCGCAACGAATGGATCAACCAAGCCAGCAAATTGCAAGCGGCCGAGCAGCCCTTTGCCTTGGTCACGGTGCTGCGCGCCCAAGCCCCCACATCGGGCAAAGCCGGCGACAAAGCCGTGGTCACGGCCGATGGCCAAATTCACGGCTGGATCGGTGGCGGTTGTGCCCAACCTGCGGTCATCAAGACGGTGCGACGCGCCCTGTTGGATGGCCAGCCGCGCACCATCCGCATTGCGCCCGCAGACGAAAGTGCCGAACGCGATTTGGGCGAAGTGCTCGAGTTCGGCATGGCTTGCCACTCCGGCGGAACGCTCGAGTTGTTCATTGACCCAATCATGCCCTCGGCCATGCTCACCGTGGTGGGCGACTCGCCTGTGGCCCGCGCCATCGCGTGCTTGGCGCCACGCGTCGGCTTGCGCGTGGCGGTGGTGGCGCATGGCGCGCAGGCCGCAGACTACCCCGATGCCGACAGCGTCCTGAGCACCGACCAGATTGAAACTGTGGGCGCGCAATTGGCGTCAACGCCGTTTGTGGTGGTGGCCACTCAAGGCCGCCGCGACTTGCAGGGCCTCAAGGTGGCGCTGGCCTTGCAACCACAAGGGCTGTGGTTTGTCTCCAGCGCACGCAAGGCCCAAGTCATGTTGGACAGTTTGGTCAGCAGCGGTGAAGACCCGGCAGCCGTGGCCCGCATCGTGGCTCCTGCCGGCGAATTCATTGGCGCGCAAACCCCCGAAGAAATCGCGCTGTCGGTGTTGACCTCGGTGGTCGCCGCCCGCAGGGCGCGTGAGCCCCAAGCGGTCTCTGCGCAGACCACCGTGGCCAAAGAGGCGCCGGTGTCTGTGGCAGCATCTGGCAAACCGTCTTGCTGTGGAGGCTGAACATGGGTTGCATTCTCAAAGGAGGTGGCGGGCTTTACAGCCGCGTCACCGTGGGCGCGGTGCTGTTGGCGGCCGGTTCAGCTTCGCGCATGGGTCACCGACCCAAGTGCTTGTTGGAGTTGGGCGGGGTGCCGCTGATTCGCCGTCAACTGATCGCACTTTCTGGCGCGGGTGTGGACGAGGTGGTGGTGGTGCTGGGCCATTACGCCGAACGCATTGAAGAAGTGGTGAAAGAGTTCCCGGTCACCTTGGTGCGCAACCCCGACCCGGATGCCGGACAAATCTCTTCGCTGCGCTTGGGCTTGCAAAGCTTGTCGCACAAACTGGACGCGGTGTTGGTGGCGTTGGCCGACCAGCCGCTCATCAACTCGCAGGACATCAATGACCTGATTGGTGCCTACAAAAAGCGCCCCGCAGGGACCCAAGTGGTGCAGCCTACGGTGGACGGGTTGCCAGGCAATCCGGTGATGTTCAGCACCGAAGTGCGGGAACAGATTTTGGCGGGCGACGCCCGCATCGGCTGCCGTCAGTGGCAAGCCGCCAATCCCGAACAAGTGCACCCTTGGAGCAGCACCAACAGCCGCTATCGCACCGATGTGGACACACCCGAAGACATCGAAGCCTTGGCGGCGCGCACCGGTCACCAGCTCAAGTGGCCCGCCGACTTTTTGACGACGGTCTGAAGCGACACCGCCCACCATGATCCCGGCTGACCCGTTGCACCAGTTTTGGCAAACGCCCATTGGCGTGCACCGCTTCGCACAGGCCGAGGGGGTCAATGCGGTGTTGGTGCGGGTATTTCAGTCCTTGCGGGCCACCGACACGGCGAACAACGGACAAGCCGATAGCGGCGCCTCTGCACCGCGAGCGTTTTATGCCAGTCGCGATGATTTGCTGCAACGCATTCGGCTTGCTGAATGGGAGCAATTGGTGGGCTTTTTGGTGGACAGTGTTCGACAGACCGTGGTGCTGGCCAACCAAGGTGCCTGGCCCGAGGGCAAGCCCGGCTTTCAAATCGCCATGCGTGGCATTTGGTTTCAGGTGTCCAGCCAGGGCAGCCACCACGATGTGCACACCCACGGCAACTGTTCTTGGTCGGGGGTGTATTGCTTGCAAGTGGATCCGCCAGAGCAACGCAGTGCCCACCCGGTGCTGGGTGCGGCGAATGGTGTGACCCGTTTTTATGGCCCGCACTTCAACCGGCTGGGTGGTGCAGCCATGGATTTTGGCAATGCGTATTTGCAAAATGCCCACCTCGATGTCGAGCCAGTGCCCGGTCAGTTGGTGGTGTTTCCCTCGTGGTTGCCACACCAAGCCATGCCTTATCACGGCACCACCGATCGGGTGATCGTCTCCTTCAATGTCAGCGTGCACGCCGCCGGCGGGTCGGACCAACTGCATGGTTATGCCCATGTCTGAACGCGCCAACCCTGCTTGGACCTGGTCACGCGCATGGGCCCATGCCGGTGAGGTGTCGCAGTGGGGGGTGACCTTGTTGGCCTGGCTGTGGTTGGGTGAACAAGGCATGCGTTGGGGTTGGGGTGTGGCCAGTGGGGTGCTGGCCGTGGTGGTGTGGTGGACCGCCCGTTTGGCGGTCAGGGGCAGTGCGTGGGCCATGCAGGCGGAGCCTCTTCGCGTGGCTGTGTGCGGCCTGCTTTGCGCCGCGGGTGTTTGGCTGCCCGACGCGCTCACGCGCTGGGGCGCGTCGCACCTGGGTTTGCTGTGCTTGGCTGCGGTGTGGGGCGTTTGGAGTGGTGCGCTGGAAACGCGCAGCCGCGTCAGCACCTTTCAGCTCAGCAAGTTCGCTTGGCACCCGCTGTTGGCAGGCACTGGGGTGGGTTTGATTTGGGGGCTGCCCAAAATGTCTGCAGCGCCACTTTGGGCGGTGACACTGGGTTTGGCGTTGGCAGCCCTGTTGTTGGCCGCGCGTGACCGTTGGTCGGCCGAGCCTGTGCCGGTTTGCGCGGGCCCACGCGGTCGGGTGTCGGTGCTGTTGGCGCCCTCGGCCATGGGCTTGATGATGGGCAGTTTGTGGTTGGGCAATGTCTGGTGCGCCGGACTTGGTTGGCGTACCGACACCCTGGTGTGGGTCCATTTGGCCTTGATGGCCGGTGCGCCTGCTGTGGTGGCATGGACCTCGTTAGGGGCAAGGCAAGGGCAAACAGAGGCGATGGCCGCACTGCATCAGTTGCCGTCACCCCTGCCCTCCACGCGGCGCTCCATGTTGGGCTTGGTTTTGTTGACTTTGGGCGCACTCATGCTTTTTGGCGACACGCCCATGCAGGGCTTGTTGGCCATGTTGTTGCCCTCGCTGGCTTGGGCCTTGCACTGTGCTCGCCCGCGCAATGGCCGTGACGACTTGCGCTGGATGCCGCCTTGGTTGACCCGCACCACCGCATGTTTGCTGGGCCCGGGTTTGCTGCTGTGGGTGGGCGCACTCAGCCCGGTGGTTGGCCCTGCGGCCATGCAAATGGCGATGGGCTTATTGGGCGCATTGGCGGCGGCGCAACTGCTGTTGCAGTGGCGCAGACCGGTGCTACTCGCCCGCTGGTCCCCTCAGTGATGGCGGCATGAACGGCTGAAGAACAACACCCTATTTTGGATGGAGACACGCACATGAACAGCATTGACATCGATGTGATTCGCACCGCGCTGGACTGGCAAAGCCGTGGTCACCGTGTGGTGATGGGCACCGTGGTGCGCACTTGGGGCTCGGCGCCCCGTCCCCCTGGCTCGCTCATGATCATTCGTGGTGATGGTCAGGTGGCTGGCTCGGTCTCGGGGGGCTGCATTGAAGACGATTTGATTCGGCGTGTGGCCGCTGGTGAGTTGGCGATGCGTTTGCCCGAAACCACTACCTATGGCCAAACCGCCGAAGAGGTGCGCCGTTTTGGACTGCCCTGCGGCGGTTCGGTGCAGGTGGTGTTGGAGCCGCTGTCGCCGCAATCGCAGTTGCGCGAGTTGTTGGTGCACATTGAGCAGCACCAACGTGTTGAAAGGCGTCTTGACATGGCCACCGGCATGGTGCGCATGGCGGCTGCGCAAGACGGCGACAAGCTGCAATTTGACGGACAAAGCCTGACCACCGTGCACGGCCCGCGCCTGCGTTTGTTGGTCATTGGCGGCGGTCAGTTGTCGCGTTACTTGGCGGCCATGGCGGTCATGTTGGACTACCAAGTCACGGTGTGTGAGCCGCGCGTGGAATACCACGAAGGGTGGGAAGCCATGAGCGGCGTGACCTTGTCGACAGAAATGCCTGACGACTTGGTGTTGGCCATGCGCTTGGACCACAACAGCGCCGTGGTGGCGGTCACGCACGACCCCAAGCTCGATGACTTGGCCCTGATGGAAGCCTTGCGCACGCCCGCTTTCTATGTGGGCGCGTTGGGCTCGTTGCACAACAACACGCAACGCCGTAAGCGCTTGCTCGACTTTGATGTCACCGAAGACGAAGTGCGTCAGTTGCACGGCCCTGTGGGCTTGAATTTGGGCGCCTTGACGCCGCCTGAGATCGCCATGAGCATCGTGGCCGAAATGACCGCCATGCGGCGCGGCACCGATTTGAGCCAAGCCCTCAGCAATTGGGAAGGCTCCAAAACCGTGTGTGGTTTGTCGGTTTGATTCAGGGTTTGCCCGATTTTGAGCCTTGCGTGACAGCGCGATGGGGCAGGTCACTTTAACTTGATGGGTTGAGATTTAAAGCTTGGCGAATACAGCCCGTCGCCTTTGTCAAGCGTGAGCAGTTTGGTGGGGCAAAGCCCCTTTCATCAGTCAGCGTTCAACAGGAGAAACGCATGGTTCGATTCAAAGTCAATGGCGAGGCCGTCTCGGTCGATGCCACGCCAGAGACCCCCTTGCTGTGGGTCATTCGCGAAAAGCTCAACCTCACCGGTACCAAGTTCGGTTGCGGCATTGCCCAGTGCGGTGCCTGCACGGTGCACCTGAACGGTGAGCCTGTGCGTTCTTGCGCACTGCCCGTATCGGCTGTGGAGGGCAAAAACATCACCACCGTGGAAGGTCTCATGAAGACCCCCACGGGCCAAGCCTTGCAAGCCGGGTGGGTCAAGGCCCAAGCCCCGCAGTGTGGTTATTGCCAGTCGGGTCAGCTCATGACGGCAGCCAAGGTGATCAGTGTGGTCAAGAAAAACCTGAGCCGCACAGAAATTTTGGAAGCCATGAGCGGCAACATTTGCCGCTGCGGCACCTACAACCAGATCGCCACCGCTGTCTCGCACGCCCAGCAAACCCTCAAAGGAGGCAAGGCATGAAAACGATGAACACCCCATTGACACCGAGCGTCTCTCGCCGCTCTTTCATTCTCGGCTCTGGCGGTTTGGCTTTGGGCCTGTCTTTTGGCCTGACGCAAACCGAATTGGCGCAGGCCCAGACACCCGGTGCAGGCGGCTTTGGCCCCAACAGCTGGATCAACATTGGCTTGGATGGCGTGGTGACGTTGATGTCGCCTGCTGCTGAAATGGGCCAAGGCACCATGACCGCCATGCCCCTGCTGCTGGCCGAAGAGATGGATCTGGACTGGAGCCAAGTGCGCGTGGTGCAGTCGCCCAGCGATCCCAAGCGATTTGGCAATCCCCGCTTTGGCGGCGGTATGACCACAGGCGCATCCCGCACGGTGCAAGGCTACTACGAGCCACTGCGCCTGGCGGGCGCCCAAGCCCGCTTGGTGATGGTGAACGCCGCAGCGCAGGCCATGGGCGTGCCGGCTGCCGAGCTGCGCACCGAAGCCAGCCGCGTGATCCACAGCGGTGGACGTGCCATGACTTATGCAGACATTGCCAAGGTGGCAGCGGTTCCGGCCGAGTTGCCCAAAGTCGACAAGAGCATGCTCAAGCCGATGGCGCAGTTTCGGTTGATCGGCAAAGACATTCCCCGAGTGGATGTGCCCGCCAAGTCGAGCGGACAGGCCAAGTACGGCATTGACCAGCGTTTGCCCGGCATGCTGTGGGCTTCGGTGTTGCGCGCCCCGGTGCAAGGCGAAGTGCCTACGAGCGTTGACGACACAGCCACACGTGCAGTGGCTGGCGTGAAGAATGTGGTGCGTTTGCCTTATGGCGTGGCCGTGGTTGCCGATTCGTTTTACACCGCCAAAGTGGCGCGCGACAAACTCAAGGTGGTCTGGAGTCAAAACGCCAAGGCCCGGACGCAATACACCGATCAAATGCGCGTGGAATACACCAAGCGCGCAGAAGACCTGAACGACAAAGGGGTCGCCTTCATTGCCCATGGTGACGCAGCCAAGCAATTGGCGGGTGCCACGCGCACCTTCAGCGCCACCTACATCAGCGAAATGGTCAGCCACATTTGCCTTGAGCCGATGAACTGCACAGCGCGGGTGGACGGCGACAAGATCGAAGTTTGGGCACCCGCTCAGTCGGCCTCGTTTGTCAGTGGCACCGTTGCCGGTGCGGCCGGCTTCAAACCTGAAAACATCACCGTCAACATCACCTTGCTGGGCGGTGGCTTTGGTCGTCGTGTTGAAGCCGACTACTCGGCAGATGCGGCTTTGGTGGCCAAGGCCATGCCAGGCACACCGATTCAGGTGATCTGGACCCGTGAAGACGACATGGTCCACGACAAGTACCGCCCCATGACCGGGCAGCATTTGGTGGCCGGTGTGGACGCCCAAGGCAAGATCGTCGGCTTGTTGCACCGCGTGGTGTCCGAGGGCATTTACGCCCGGGTGGTGCCTCCTGCTTTCAAAGCCTCGGGTGGCAAAGACGCGCCCGTCATGGAAGGCACCGAAATCACCTATGACATTCCCGACCACAGCGTGCAGTTCATGATCGAAGAGCGCGGCATTCAAGCCGGCTTTTGGCGTGCCGTGGGCCCTGGCTACACCAAGTTCGCGATCGAGACCCTGATCGACGAAGTCGCGCGTGGCGTGAAAGCAGACCCTCTGGCGTACCGCATGGATCTGCTCAAGAAAAACCCGCGCGGACAGGCCGTGCTCAAAGCGGTGGCCGACATGTCGCAATGGGGCAAGGCCAAGCTGCCCAAAGGCCACGCGCTGGGTCTGGCGTTCTCGGACGCCTGGAACACCCACTGCGGCATGGTGGTGCAGGTCTCTGTCGTCAACGGTCGCCCCAAGGTGCACAAGGTCTGGTCTGCGGTCGATTGCGGTCACGCCTTGCAACCGCAAAATGTGCAGGCGCAAATCGAGGGCTCGGTGATCTTTGGTTTGTCTGCGGCTTTGCACGAGCACATGGACTTCCGGGCTGGCGAGCCTCAGCAAGTCAACCTGAACAAATACCAAGTGCTGCGTGCCCACGAAGCACCCGAAGTGTTTGTGAAGGTGATGCCCACCGACAACCACCCAGGTGGCATTGGTGAAGTGGGCCTGCCACCCTTGGCACCGGCCATCGCCAATGCGATCGCGTCGATCAATGGCAAACGCTTGCGGGCGTTGCCGTTGCCAATGGTGTGAGCGTGTTCACGTCAAGGCCAAGGTGAATGCCAAGGCCAAGGCCAAGGCCAAGGCCAACGTGCCTTGGCCTTGGCTGCTGGTGCGATAGAGCCTCAGCTCAAGCCCTGTCACACTTGACTCATCGATAAGGACGCATCCAGTCCAGACCCCGAGATGTGCCGCCTGCGGAGGTATCGGCTGGGTTGTACTCGCAGCCGATCCAGCCATCCCAGCCGCACTCGGCCGAGACCTTGTCGATGGCTTTGAAAATGTGCGCCCAGTTCACCTCGCCGGTGCCGGGTTCATGGCGGTGTGGCACTTCGGCAATTTGGAAATGGCCCACTCGGCCTGTTGGCAGGTACTGGGCAATTTTGCTGCTCAGATCACCTTCCACAATTTGGCAGTGGAACAGGTCCATCTGCACTTTCACATGGGCTGCACCCACCGCCTGCACGATGCGGTGGGCGTGGTCTTGGCGGTTCAGGTGAAAACCGGGCACGCTGCGGGGGTTGATCGGCTCAATCAACACATCGCGTCCGGCTTTGGCCGCTTCGTTTGCTGCCCAACTCAGGTTGGCCACCAAGGTAGCGTCGGCGACTTCGGCGCTGGCACCTTCGGCCCGCAGTCCCACCATGGCGTGAATGCGTGGGCAGTCCAGCGCTTCTGCATATGCCAAGGCTTGTGCAAACCCGGCGCGAAACTCGGCTTCACGCCCCGGCACACTGGCGGTGCCACGGCTGCCACTCTCCCAAGCCTGCGCAAAGCTGGCTGTGTCGGTGCCACCCGAGGGTGTGTTGAACAACACCTGTTGCAAACCATTGGCACGCAATCGGGCTACCAGTTCGGGGGCTGGAAAGGCGTAAGGAAACAGGTACTCCACCGCCTTGAAACCGTCTTTGGCCGCCGCTTCGAAGCGGTCCAAAAACGGCATGTCGGGGTACATCATGGAGAGGTTGGCGGCAAAACGGGGCATGGGTTTTCTTTCTAAGGGCGGACGGTCTGCCGGACTGCGATCACCAGCGCGCGCCAAAGGTTTGTCGCAGCTCATCCAAATCACTGGCCTTGAGGGGCAAAGTGCCGGGTTGCAGCAACATGAGTCGAGCGGTTTCTTCGAGTTCTTCGAGCGTGGCCATGGCCGCTTGCGGGCTGTCGTGCCACACATTGGGGCCCAAGCGCGGCAGCATCACGGCGCGTATGGGTGTGCCCTGCGCGGTGTGTTGCCGAATCAGGGCGGCCACTTCTTTGGCGGCGTCAGGGCTGCCGGGACGGTGGTAGCGCAACAGCGGCACATGGCCCACTTTCATGACAAAGTAAGGCGTGATGGGTGGCAGCAATTCGGGGCCATGCGCTTGCAAGCTGAGTGCCACGCAATGTGTGCTGTGGGTGTGAATCACGCAGCGGGTGTCGGGGTCGTGTTCAGCGGCCGCCTCATAAATGTGCCGATGCAGACTCAGGGTTTTGCTGGCCTTGTCACCGCTGATTTGCTGGCCTTGCAGGTCAAGCTTGGCCAGTTTGTCCGCTTGCAAAAAGCCCAAGCAGGCATCGGTCGGTGTGATGAGAAAGCCATCGTCTAACCGCACGCTGATGTTGCCCGCCGTGGCGTGCACATAGCCGCGTTCAAACAGACTTCGGCCAACGCGGCAAATTTCTTCGCGGGCTTGAGATTCGGTGAGTGTCATGACAACACTGTAAAGGCTTTGGTGAAGAAATCTTCGGTGCCAAAGTTGCCCGACTTGAGGGCAATGTGCACCCCGCCTGAGGCTGTGCGCGCATGGCACCAAGGCACTCCGGGATCAATTTGCGGGCCAATTTGAAGTTGCACCATTGAGAGCGCTTGCACACAAGCCCCCGAGGTTTCTCCGCCCGCCACCACCAACTGCTGCACGCCCAATTCGACCAAGCCGCGCGCCACGGCGGCCAACGCCTCTTCGACCAACGCACCGGCTTGCGCCACGCCTATTTGGGCCTGCACCTGTTTCACAGTTGCAGGATCGGCGGTGGAATAGACCAACACCGGGCCGGCATTGAGCAGCGGGGCGGCCCACGCCAACACCTGCTGCACCACTGTTTCTGTTTGCCCATGCATGAGGCTCGCCGGATCGATCAGCCGGGTGGGGCGACCGCTGGCGATGAAATGTGCGACCTGGGCATTGGTGGCCACCGAGCAACTGCCCGAAACCACGGCTTGCAAGCCCTTGGCCGGTGGCAATTGGCTGGCCTGCGCCGAAGGTGCGAGGCCAAAGTTGGCCGGTAAACCAATCGCCACGCCCGAGCCGGCGGTGACCAGCGGCAGGTCTTGCAAGGCGGGGCCGAGTCGGTGCAGGTCTTCGTTGCTGGTGGCGTCCACTACCGCCACGCCCACCCCTTCAGCGCGCAGGTCGTGGATGCGCGCACGAATCGCTGCAGCGCCTTGGCTCACTGTTTTGTAGTCGATCAATCCCACCTTGCGCCGCGTCTGGGCTTGCATCACGCGCACCAAGTTCGAGTCGGTCATCGGCGTGAGCGGGTGGTTTTGCATGCCGCTTTCGTGCAGCAGCACTTGGCCTGCAAACAGGTAGCCCTTGAAGACGGTGCGTCCGTTGTCTGGAAAAGCCGGCGTGGCGATTGTGAAGTCGGTGCCCAAGGCGTCCATCAACGCTTCGGTCACCGGGCCGATGTTGCCCTCGGGCGTGCTGTCAAAAGTCGAGCAGTATTTGAAATAAATGTGTGCGGCCCCTTGCGCCTGCAACCATGCGAGTGCCTGCAACGATTGGTCAATCGCCTCTTGGGGCGCAATGGTGCGTGACTTGAGGGCCACCACCACGGCATCCACCTCGGCGGCCAAGGGCGCGTTGGGCACCCCAATGGTTTGCACCACCCGCATGCCCGCACGCACCAAGTTGTTGGCCAGGTCGGTGGCGCCCGTGAAATCGTCGGCAATGCAGCCCAGTTTCAGCCCTGTAGATTTCGCGTTCATGGGCGTTGCCTTGAGGGGTTCCGTGCTCATGCTTTGCTTTGCGGCAGTTCAATGCCCGGAAATATTTTGATGACCGCGCTGTCGTCTTCTTTGGCAAAGCCCGCCGTGCTGGCCTGCATGAACATTTGGTGCGCCGTGCTCGACAAGGGCAGTGGAAACTTGCTGGCACGGGCCATGTCCAACACGATGCCCAAGTCTTTCACAAAAATATCCACCGCCGACAAGGGGGTGTAGTCCGCCGCCAACACATGGGCCATGCGGTTTTCAAACATCCAGCTGTTGCCGGCACTGTGCGTGATGACCTCGTACAAGGCCGCTGGGTCCACGCCCTCGCGCAGCCCGAGCGCCATGGCTTCGGCCGCAGCTGCAATGTGCACGCCGGCCAGCAGTTGGTTGATGATTTTGACTTTGCTGCCCGCCCCTGCGCTGTCGCCCAGCTTGTAGACCTTGGCGGCCATGGCGTTCAAAAACGACTCTGCCAAGGCATAAGCCTCGGGCTTGCCGGCGGTCATCATGGTCATCTGGCCGCTGGCCGCTTTGGCAGCGCCGCCCGAGATGGGCGCATCGACATAGCGCAAGCCCATCGCTTCGAGGCGCGCCTCCAATGCGACCGACCAATTGGGGTCCACCGTCGAGCACATCACAAACACACTGCCCGGCTTCATGCTGGCGGCGCAACCGGGCGTCTGGCCATCGCCAAACAACACGCTCTCAGTTTGCGCGGCGTTCACCACCACTGAGACCACCACATCACACGCCGCGCCCAGCGAGGCCAGTGTCTGGTGCGCTACGCCGCCCTCTTTGGCAAAGGCGACCGCCACTTCGCGGCGCACATCAAACACCTGCATCTCGTGCCCGGCGCGACGCAACGACTGCGCCATGCCCGAGCCCATCGCGCCCAAGCCAATCAAACCCACTGTGCTCATCTTTTTTTCTCCATCAAAATTGCCTGCGCGGTGCTGGTCGGCGCATCGGGCCAGGCTCAATCCAAGGTGATCTTGGCGTAGGCTGCCACGCGCTTCCATTGGGCGGTGTCGGCTTGCATGAAGCTGGTCATGCCTTGGGCATTGACCCAAGTGGGCTCGGCGCCGGCTTTTTGCATGGCGGCTTTGACTTCGGCTTGGTTGGCCACGCGTTCCAAAGCTTGTTCCAGTTTTTGTTGCACGGGTGCGGGCAAGCCGGCCGGTGCCGCCAAGCCAAACCAAGCAAACACCTGGTAACCCTTGATTCCTGCCTCTTCCATGGTGGGCACTTGGGGCAGCACGCTGCTGCGTTGTGGCGTGGTGACCGCGAGCGCTTTGAGCTTGCCGCTGTTGATCAAGCCCAGTGCCGAGGGCAGGTTGTCGAACATCATGTTGACTTCATCGGCCATGACGGCGGTCAGCGCGGCGGCCGCACCTCGGTAGGGAATGTGGGTCACAAACAAGCCCGATTGGCTTTTGTACAGCTCGGCGCTCAGGTGCAGCGAAGTGCCTTGACCGTTGGAGGCGTAATTCAGTTGACCCGGTTTGGCCTTGATGCGTGCGGTCAATTCGGCCACCGACTGAATGCCCGAGCTGGGGTTGACCACCAGCACATTGGGCACGCGACCGAGCAGGCCGACCGGTGCGATTTGCTCAGGCTTGTAGGGCAACTTGGCATACAGCGCAGGGCTGATCGTGAGCGGGGGCGATGCCATCAACAAGGTGTAGCCATCGGCATTGGTGCGTGCCACTTCGGCAGCGCCCAAGTTGCCGCCGGCACCGGGTTTGTTGTCGATCACGATGGCTTGGCCGAGTTCTTGCGCCAACTTGGGAGCCACCAAGCGGGCCATGTTGTCGATCAGGCCGCCCGGCGGAAACGGCACCACCAGTTTGATCGGGCGCGCTGGCCAAGCCTGGGCCCATGCCGAGGTCGTCAAGACTGGCGTGGCGGCCACCACGAGGGAGGCCAAGGTGATCCAGTGTCTGCGTTGCATGGGGGCTCCTGATGTTGATTGATCAGGTCATCATACAAATTTTGACCGACTTTGGCATCAGGGAGAACACGGGGCAAAACCTTGTTTCAGTGAAAAACGTAACCGTCCATGGCGATCACATGGTCGCTGATGCCCCTGAAAAACGGGCTGGCCTGTGCGCCCTCACCAGCCGCCCCCATGGCAGTGAACAGCGGCAGCAGGTGTTCGTCGGTGGGGTGCGCGCTTTGACCGGCAGCTTGTTGGCGGTAGGCCAGCAATGCGCTCACATCGCCTTGCGTGATGTGCTGGTGAATCCAGTCGGCAAACGCTTGCACATAAGCGGGCGTGCCGCCGCCTTGCATGCTGACCCGCATGAAATCGCGCAAGTTGTGCGTGATGTTGCCTGAGCAGATGACCGCCACGTTTTGCTGTGCCAGTGCCGTCAAGGCTTGGCCGACGCGGTAGGCGTGGGCGGGCCCCAAGTGGCTCTGCACCGAGAGTGGCACCACGGGAATGTTCGCTTCGGGAAACATTTGCCGCAGCGGAATCCAAGCCCCGTGGTCAAGCCCGCGTTCAGCATCTTGCGCCGCGGGCAAGCCAGCTTGTTGCAGTGCTGTGACCACCAGAGCCGCCACTTCGGGGCTGCCCATGGCGTCGTATTGCATGTCGTACAGGCGGGGGTCAAAGCCCCCAAAGTCGTGAATGGTGGCGGGCCGGAAGGCAAAGCCCACCGTGGGCACAGCGGTTTCCCAGTGCGGGCTGACCACCACCAGAGCGCGCGGCGTTCCCAACTGGGGAGCGATTTGGCTCATGGCGGCACCGGCCGCACCCGGATGCAAGGCGAACATGGGTGAACCGTGGGGCACAAAAAGAACGGGGCGTAAATCAGTCATGAGGGCGTGGGCCTGGAGAGATGGAGAGCGGGTGAGTCAGAGAGCGGATGAGTTTGAGTATGAACCCCTCTGAAAGGGTTGACACTGTCGCGGGCTTGACCGATGTGTGCACAATTCCCGCCACAATTTGCCGATGGCACCTTCGGCGTTCGATGTGCAGTTTGATTTTAGGACCCCCCATGACCTACCCCAACACCCGACTCTTCATCAACGGCGAATGGTGCGATGCCGAAAGCGGCCGCACATTGCCCGTGTTCAACCCCGCCACGGGCACCGAAATCGGTCGCTTGGCGCATGCGGGTGTGCCCGACTTGGCGCGTGCAGCCCAAGCCGCACACCAAGGGTTTGAGGTGTGGCGTGACACGCCAGCCAACGAACGCAGCGCGATCATGCGCAAAGCGGCTGCGCTGATGCGCGAGCGCGCCCCGCAAATTGCCGAGCTGTTGACCCAAGAACAAGGCAAGCCGTTGGCCGAGGCCAAGGTTGAAGCGATGTCAGCCGCCGACATCATCGAGTGGTTTGCCGAAGAAGGCCGGCGTGTCTATGGCCGCATCGTGCCGCCGCGCAACATACAAGTGCAGCAGCAAGTGCTCAAGTTGCCCGTGGGCCCCGTGGCGGCGTTCACGCCTTGGAATTTCCCGATCAACCAAGCCGTGCGCAAAATGTCTGCGGCCTTGGCCACGGGTTGCTCGATCATTGTCAAAGCCCCCGAAGAAACCCCCGCCGCGCCAGCCGAGTTGATTCGTGCCTTTCACGATGCAGGTGTACCGGCCGGGGTCATTGGTTTGGTCTATGGCACGCCGTCCGAGATTTCAAACTACCTGATTGCGCATCCGCTGATTCGCAAGATCACCTTCACAGGCTCCACGCCGGTGGGCAAGCAACTGGCGGCATTGGCGGGCCAGCACATGAAGCGCGTGACCATGGAGTTGGGCGGCCACGCGCCGGTGATCTTGGCCGAAGATGCCGACATTGGGCTGGCCTTGAAAACCGCCGGTGCGGCCAAGTTCCGCAACGCGGGGCAGGTCTGCATTTCACCCACGCGCTTTTTGGTGCACCACTCTATTGCCGAAGAATTTGCACAACGTTTTGCCGCACAAGCGCAGGCGCTGAAGGTGGGCGATGGCTTTGGCGCCGGCGTGCAAATGGGGCCGCTGGCCAACGAGCGCCGCTTGCAAGCCATGCAGGCCATCGTGCAGGACGCGCGCGCCAAAGGTGCCAAGGTGCTGACCGGCGGTGAGCGCATCGGCACGCAGGGCAACTTTTTTGCCCCCACCGTGTTGTCGCATGTGCCCCTTGAAGCCGATGTGGTGACGCACGAGCCCTTTGGCCCGATCGCGGCGATTCGCAGTTTCGAAAAAATCGAAGACGCCATTGCCGAAGCCAACCGTTTGCCATTTGGCTTGGCAGGTTATGCCTTCACCAACGCCATGAAGACCTTGCACCTGTTGAGCCAGAAGCTGGATGTCGGCATGCTGTGGGTCAACCAACCTGCAGCGCCTTGGCCTGAATTGCCATTTGGCGGCATGAAGGATTCGGGCTACGGCTCAGAAGGTGGCCCCGAGGCGTTGGAGGCTTACTTGAACAGCAAAACCGTCTCGGTTTTCAACGCCTGAGCTGGGCCGTCCTGAAAGCCCGCCGCTTCTCTGGGCACCGCCTGAATGCACACCATCTGAGTGCATGACGGCGGCGTCCAGATGGCGTGGGCGCAGACCGTGTGCGCTCAGGCTGTGTGGGCTCAGACCGTGTGGGTTCAGGGTGGGCTGAGTTCCAGCCGCTTCAGGTCAAAGCCTGCCGCCGCCAATTGGCTGCGGAGTTGCTGCAAAGTGGCTTCGGGCAATTGCGGGGTGCGCGACAAGATCCACAAATACTCGCGTTGGGGCTCGCTGACCACCACCCATTGGTATTGCGGGTCGAGCTCGATGATCCAGTAATCTCCCCACAGCAGTGGAATGAAGGACAGCCATTCGGGGGCGAACCGCACCTGCAATCGGGGTGAGGTTGGCCCGCCTATTTGGCGCGCTGCACCGAGCGCTTCGCTCCACTCGCCTTTGTCGGTTTTGCAGCGGTTGAGCACTTGCACTTGGCCATTGGCTTGCAAGCTGTAGGTGGCCTGCGTGCTGCTGACGCACTTTTTCTGAAACCAGTTCGGGTATTTGGCCACCTCGTGCCAGGTGCCCATGTATCGCGCCACATCTACCGAGGGCACGGTGGTCAGCGGCGGCAGCGGGGTCTGGGCAAATCCGGTCGATGTCCCCCAGCAAAAGCAAAGCAGCATGAGAAATGATTTGTACATGGGGACTCTCGATATAAAAGGGGTAAGCGCTACAGGGTACAGGTGAAGTGCCCTCAGTGCCTTAAACCTTTGACCAGCGGCTGCGCCAAGCGCTCGCCCTCTTGTTGCCAAAAGTCAGGCGGGGCGCCTTGGATGCGCTTGATCGCGTTGCCCATGTGCGCGGCGGCAGCGTGGCGCGCAGCCTCGGCATCGCCGGCTTCTACAGCACGCAAAATCGCTTGGTGTTCGGTTTGCACCTCGGCCGCAAAGTCGATGCGCCGCGCTTCATTGGCCCGAGTCACTTGCGTGGCGCCGTGCAAAAACTGCCCGAGGTATTCCAGCGTCTGAATTAAAAATGGGTTGCAGGTGGCATCGGCAATGGCGCGGTGAAAATTCACATCCTCTGCAACGCCATTGCCACCGGCCTTGACCGCTGCGTCGAGTGCCTTCACTGCTTTTTGAATGGCGCGAATATCGCGCGTGGTGCGCCGCTGCGCGGCCAGCGCGGCCACTTCGGCCTCCAAGGCGCGGCGCACCTCCACCATCTGAACCACGGCCTCTTGCGATGCGGTGTGACGTGACTCGAAGTTGAGCGGCGCAAAGGGCAGTTTTTGGTTGACAAACACACCGCTGCCTTGTCGTGAGTCGACCAAGCCCAATGACTTCAGGCGCGACACCGCTTCGCGCACCACCGTGCGGCTGACTTGAAACTGCGCCACCAAACTCGCCTCGGTGGGCAGCTTGTCACCGGGCATCAAACGGCCTTCTTTGATCTCGGCCGTGAGTTGCTCGGCCACTTGGTCCGACAGACGTGCGCCACTCGATACAGGGGTGAAGTTTTGGCTCATAAAGTTGTCATACAAAAGACAAAAGCCAAGCATACACAAAAGACCCTGAACTTGTGCGATTACGAATAGGTAAATTGATTTATCTATAGTAAATTACGGTTTGTCGCACCCCGTGGTGCTTTTCTCATGGTCGGAGAACTCGCATGGGTGCTTACATCAACCCCATTTATCCCTACAAGTCGCCCGCCGACCTGATGTCCACGCCGGCTCAGCGCAAGCCCTTGATCGTGATTGGCGCGGGCCCAGTGGGCTTGGCGGCCGCCATTGATGCCCGACTGCAAGGTCTCGAAGTGTTGGTGTTGGACGATGACAAAACCGTCTCGGTGGGCTCACGTGCGGTGTGTTACGCCAAGCGCTCGCTTGAAATTTTGGACCGTTTGGGCATTGCCAATGAGGCCTGCCAAATGGGCGTGAGCTGGAACATTGGGCGCACTTTCTTAGAGCAAGACGAGGTCTACCAGTTCAACCTGGTGCCCGATGCGGGCCACAAACGGCCAGGCATGATCAATTTGCAGCAATACCACGTTGAGGAAATGCTGATTGCCCGAGCCTTGGCTTTGGGAGCAGACCTGCGGTGGCAGCACAAAGTCACAGCGGTCACGCCCTCGGCTGAATACGCCACCCTCACGGTCGAGACACCTGACGGCACGTTTGACATCGAAGCCGATTGGCTGGTGGTGGCCGACGGTGCGCGCAGCCCGGTGCGCCGCCATTTGGGGTTGGACATTGAGGGGCGCGTGTTTCAAGACCGCTTTCTGATTGCCGATGTGATCATGAAAGCCGACTACCCCGCCGAGCGATGGTTTTGGTTTGACCCGCCCTTTCATCCGAACCAAAGCGTGTTGTTGCACAAGCAAAGCAACAACGTTTGGCGCATTGACTTTCAGCTGGGATGGGACGCTGACCCTGAAGAGGAAAAGAAGCCTGAAAAAGTCATCCCGCGTTTGCAAGCCATGCTGGGGGACGATCGTCCCTTCGAGTTGGAGTGGGTCAGCATCTACACCTTTCAGTGCCGCCGCATGACCGACTTCCGGCATGGCCGCGTGTTGTTTGTAGGCGATGCGGCGCACCAAGTCTCGCCTTTTGGTGCACGTGGCGCCAACTCGGGTTTCCAAGATGCGGACGATCTGATGTGGAAACTGGCGTTGGTCATTCAAGGCAAAGCAAACGAGAATTTGCTCGACAGTTATGCCCACGACCGCCAGTTTGCGGCTGACGAAAACATCATGAATTCGACGCGCTCCACCGACTTCATCACACCCAAAAGCCGCACCAGCAAAACCTTTCGCAACCAAGTGCTGGCGCTGGCCAAGCACCATCCGTTTGCCCGCAAATTGGTCAACTCGGGCCGTTTGTCGGTGCCCTCGTTCTTGACGCAGTCGGTGCTCAACACGCCCGATGTTGATGCATTTGAAGGGCAAATGGTGCCTGGCGCGCCCATGGACGACGCCCCCGTGCGTGTGCAGGGCCAAGAGGCGTGGTTGCTCGATCAGGTGGGCCGAGGTTTTCAAGCGCTGTGGTTTGTTGATGCCCCGCCATCGGCCGACGCGCTGGCCAAGTTGCAGTCCTTGCAACAAGCAGCCGTGCCAGTGCACACCTTGCTGGTGTCGCGCGAAGCCTTAGAGGTCCCCGGATGGCCAGTGTTGCAAGACGTGCAAGGTTGGATGGCTCGGCGTTATGACGCCACACCGGGCACCCTTTATTTGCTGCGCCCTGACCAGCATGTGGTGGCCCGCTGGCGCACGCTGGAGATGGCCCAACTGCAAGCGGCGCTGGCCCGAGCTTTGGGCGGCCACATGCACCCATCTTCGGTCCAAGCTGTGGCGTCAGCCTGAACGTCCCCAAGGAATGTCATGAGCACTGCATTGAAAACTGACCCCAACTTTCACGAAGCGGGGAGACGATTTTTTCGAGACTTCTCGCCAGGTGACGAGTTTTATGAACACCTGATCGAAGCCCACAACGGCTTGAGCGACGAGCAAAGCGAAGCCCTGAACGCACGACTGATTTTGCTGCTGGCCAACCACATTGGCGACTTGAAGGTGCTGCGCGAGGCGCTTCAAGCCGCTCGCACGAGCGCTTGATTGAGCGGATGGCCCGCGCCTCAGCTGCGCTGCAGTTTGTAAACCGACGTCCCGGCCATCAGGTTGGGCCATGTGCGCACTTCTTGGCCGTTTTGTAGGCCAAATGCGTCCATGATTTGCAGCTGGTTTTTGCGCGCCAAGTCGCCAAAGTCGGCAAAGGTGCCCACGCGAATGTTGGGCGTGTCATACCACTGGTAGGGCAGGCGCTTGGTCACCGGCATGCGGCCTTGCAGCACACTCAGCCGGTTGAACCAGTGCGCAAAGTTGGGGAAAGCAACAATGCCCACACGCCCCACGCGCACGGTCTCGCGCAACATCGTCTCGGCATTGCGCAGGTGTTGCAAGGTGTCAATTTGCAGCACCACATCAAATGACTGATCGGCAAACAGGCTCAGGCCCTCATCCAGATTGAGCTGCAACACATTCACGCCGCGCTGCACGCAGGCGTGCACATTCGCATCGCTCAACTCCACCCCATAGCCGGTACAGCCTTTGTGATGCTGCAAATAAGCCAGCAGGGCACCATCGCCGCAGCCCAAGTCGAGCACACGGGCGCCCTGCGGCACCAGGCGGGCAATGGCTTGCATGATCAAGGGGTCGCTCATGCGGCACCTCCACCGTTCAAGGCCTTGGCCATGTTGTCAAAGTAAGAGCGAACCACATTCAGGTAGCGCGCATCGTCCAGCAAAAAGGCGTCGTGGCCATGCGGCGCATCGATTTCGGCGTAGCTGACATCGCGGCGGTTGTCCAACAAGGCGTTGACCATTTCGCGGCTTCGGGCCGGCGAAAAACGCCAGTCGGTGGTGAAGCTGATGAGCAAAAATTTGCAACTGGCGCGGGCCAAAGCCGCAGACAAATTGCCGCCAAAGGACCGTGCGGGGTCAAAGTAGTCGAGCGCGCGGGTGATCAGCAAATAGGTGTTGGCGTCGAAGTATTCGCTGAACTTGTCACCTTGGTAGCGCAAGTAGCTCTCGATTTGAAACTCCACTTCTTGCGTGGAATATTTGTAGCCGGTGGCGTTGTGTGTGACGGCTTCGCGCAGTTGGCGACCAAACTTTTCGTTCATCACGTCATCGCTCAGGTACGTGATGTGACCAATCATGCGGGCAATGCGCAGCCCGCGTTTGGGCACCACACCTTGCGCGTAAAAGTGGCCGTCATGAAAGTCAGGGTCGGTCACGATGGCGCGTCGCGCCACTTCGTTGAAGGCGATGTTCTCGGCGTTGAGGTTGGGCGCACTGGCCACCACCACCGCGTGTTTCACGCGCTCGGGGTATTGCAGTGTCCAGCTCAGGGCTTGCATGCCGCCCAGGCTGCCACCCATCACCGCTGCCAGTTGCTCAATGCCCAGCGCGTCCAGCAAACGGGCTTGCGCATTGACCCAGTCTTCAACCGTGACCACCGGAAAATCGGCGCCGTACACACGGCCAGTGTCGGGGTGGGTGTGCATGGGGCCGGTCGAGCCAAAGCAAGAGCCCAAGTTGTTCACGCCAATGACAAAAAATCGGTCGGTGTCCAAGGGTTTGCCGGGCCCGATCATGTTGTCCCACCAGCCCACGTTTTGCGGCTGGTCGGCGTAGACGCCCGCCACGTGGTGCGATGCGTTCAGAGCGTGGCAAATCAGCACCGCGTTGGACTTGTCGGCGTTCAGCGTGCCGTAGGTTTCGTAGCTGAGCGAGTAGCCACGAATAGACGCACCGCTTTGCAAAGGCAAGGCGGCTTCAAAGGTCATCGACTCTGGCGTGGCAATCAACTTCATGGTGCAAATGAAAAAACCCGATAACGCTCAAGAAGCGATACCGGGTTGGTTCTGCCTCTTTAGCTGTATTTTGGGATCTGTGAGATTCCTGCGCCCGCAAGCTGGAGCAAATCGGCGCGTCGCCAGTATAAATCAGCCCCAACCCACGCCCAGCAATGCCACTGCGCCCAGCACGGCAAAGATGCCCGCCGAGATCAGGCGCACCCAGCGCAAGGGCAAGCGGCGGGTGATGGTATCGCCCAACCAAACCACCGGCGCGTTGGCCAGCATCATGCCCAGTGTGGTGCCCGCCACCACCATGAACCAAGCGTTGTATTGAGCAGCCAGCATGACGGTAGCGATCTGGGTTTTGTCGCCCATCTCCGCCAGAAAGAATGCCACCACGGTGGTCAAGAATACGCCCATGCGGGGTGCATCGTTGTCGTCTTCGTCGTCCAGCTTGTCGGGAATCAGCATCCACACGGCCATTGCCAAAAACGAGCCGCCCAGCACCCAGCGCAACACATCGGGGCCCAAAAGTGAAGTGATCCAACTGCCCAAGGCGCCCGCCAGTCCGTGGTTGGCCAGTGTGGCCACCAAAATGCCCAACACGATGGGCCAAGGTTTGCGAAAACGTGCGGCCAGCACCAGCGACAAGAGTTGGGTTTTGTCGCCCATCTCGGCCAATGCCACGATGCCGGTGGAGACGAGGAAGGCTTCCATTTGAAAGTGCCAAGCAAGGGTGAAAAATGCCATCTTAATGGAGGCCTTCAGCGGTCCGCGATGACGTGCATCAATTTGGGCGTGCTTCTTGCTTTTCTTTGGTGCAAAAATCGGATTTGGGCTGTTTATGCACCAAATTAATTCATAAAACCTCTTGAGATGGCTATGGAAGCACTGAAACAGGGCGCGGACGCGCTATTTATTTTGTTGGGCGGGATCATGGTCTTGGCCATGCACGCGGGTTTCGCGTTCTTGGAGCTGGGCACGGTCCGCAAAAAGAACCAGGTGAACGCGCTGGTGAAGATCTTGGTCGATTTCTCAGTCTCCACCGTGGTCTATTTTGTGGTCGGTTACAGCGTGGCTTACGGCACCACCTTTTTTGTCGGTGCAGAGCAATTGGCTGCTAAAAACGGCTATGACCTCGTTAAATTCTTCTTTCTGCTGACATTTGCCGCGGCCATTCCCGCCATCATTTCGGGCGGCATTGCCGAGCGCGCCAAGTTTTGGCCGCAACTGATTGCCACGGCCGTCATCGTGGGTTTCATTTATCCCTTCTTTGAAGGCATTGTTTGGAACCAGCACTTCGGGGTGCAGGCTTGGATCAAAGCCCTGACCGGCGATGAGTTTCATGACTTTGCTGGCTCGGTGGTGGTGCATGCCATGGGCGGTTGGATTGCCTTGCCCGCCGTGATTTTGTTGGGTGCGCGTTACAACCGCTACCGCAAGGATGGCGTTGTGTCGGCCCATCCCCCATCCAGCATCCCCTTTTTGGCTTTGGGCTCGTGGATTCTGATCGTCGGCTGGTTTGGCTTCAACGTGATGAGCGCCCAAACCTTGGACAAAATTTCGGGCTTGGTTGCGGTGAACTCGTTGATGGCCATGGTGGGCGGCACATTGGTGGCGCTGGTGTTGGGCAAAAATGACCCTGGCTTTGTGCACAACGGCCCTTTGGCCGGTTTGGTGGCGGTGTGTGCCGGCTCTGATTTGATGCACCCGTTTGGTGCGCTGGTGGTGGGCGCTGTGGCTGGTGGCCTGTTTGTCGTGATGTTCACCCTGACCCAAAACAAGTGGAAGATTGACGATGTTTTGGGTGTTTGGCCCTTGCACGGCATTTGTGGCGCTTGGGGTGGCATTGCCGCGGGTATTTTTGGCGCGCAATCGCTTGGCGGCCTGGGCGGCGTCAATCTGACGGCCCAATTGCTGGGCACAGCACTGGGCGTGGCTTGGGCGTTGGTGGGCGGCGTGGTGGTCTACGGCATCTTGAAATTGACCATCGGATTGAAGCTCAGTCCCGAAGAAGAGTACGACGGTGCCGATCTTTCGGTGCACAAAATCAGCGCGACACCCGATCGCGAAGTGAGTTGGTAAAACAACAGTTTTGAGCTGGAAAGCACATTCTGCGGGGCTTGCGGGCCTTTTGGCTTGTGTTTTTCGCAGTTTTATCACTCATAATTGTCAGACTTCACTGTCAGAAGCAGCGAAGTCATGTTTGCGGTGACCAGATCAGTTTCGCTTTCCTTCCGTAGTTTTCAGGTTTGTTGAATGCGTTTTCGGAGCTACATCGCTTTTATCTCTGTGTTTTGAGGAGTCCCTTTCATGGGCAACAAACTTTACGTCGGCAACCTGCCTTACTCGGTTCGCGACGGCGATCTGGAACAAGCTTTTGGTGAATTTGGTGCTGTGACCAGCGCCAAAGTCATGATGGAGCGTGACACTGGCCGTTCCAAAGGCTTCGGCTTTGTGGAAATGGGCAGCGACGAAGAAGCGCAAGCCGCCATCAACGGCATGAACGGTCAGCCTTTGGGCGGTCGTAACGTGGTCGTCAACGAAGCACGTCCCATGGAAGCGCGTCCTCCCCGCACCGGCGGCGGCGGCTTTGGCGGCGGCGGTGGTGGTGGTTACGGTGGCGGTCGTCGCGAAGGCGGTGGCGGCTATGGCGGTGGCCGTGAAGGTGGCGGTGGTGGTTACGGTGGCGGTCGCGAAGGCGGCGGCGGTGGCTACGGTGGCGGTCGCCGTGAAGGCGGTGGCGGCTACGGTGGTGGCGAAGGCGGCGGCGGTGGTTTCCGCAGCCCCTACGGCGCAGGCCCACGCGGTGGCACTGGTGGTGGTCGTCGCGAAGGCGGTGGCGGCTACGGCGGTGGCGGCTACGGCGGTGGCGGCGGTTACTGATTCACGCCCTGGGCACCTTTCAACAGGGTGCCCTCGAATCTGATGAAGCCCTGCTCTGCAGGGCTTTTTTGTGTCCGTTGCCCGCGCAATCGCCCGGTGCGCGGCGCAAGGTGTTCAGGGCTTGGATGGGGCTTTTGATGGGGGTTTTGCTTGCGGCAGTGCTCGCGATTGAGGGGCAAGCGTGCCACGCACACGGCCACGCAAGTCGTAAAAGCCGGTGTTGCTATTGAAGTCCATGCTGGCCGCCGTGAAGACATCGCGGTCACGCACGATGCGCACAGGGTCATCGGAAACCACGCGGTCTTCTTCAGGCAAGGCGACCATGCGATCGCTTTTGAGTTCGATTCTGGGGCTGCTATTGAAGGCGGGCCGTATGGCCACGGCATCGCCGGTCAAGGTGACTTTCTTGCCATCGTCTGTGGCAACGCCTTGTTGTGCGCGGGCGTTCATGGTGCTGCCTTGCTCGTTGGCCGCAAAAATTCGCACCTGTGCAATGTGCATATCTTCGGTCGCCGGATAGTGCTGGGCTTTGTCGCCACTGATTTCACGGGTCAAGCGGCCTGTGGCATCAAATGTTTTGGCAGAAAAATTCGCCAATCGGTAATCGGCTTCTTGCCGCACCGGTTTTTGCGTGGCAGGTGCCATCAGGGTCGGCACGCTCCTGACCAACCACCAACTGGCCGAGGCGAGCAAGGCCATCACGATCAATGGCAAGTAGGTGCTCAGCCGGTCGAGCAGCTGGCGCAGCAGGCTCATGCCGATGGGCCCGATGAGGCTTGGTCTAAGGGCTTGTCCCACTCAGACAACAGGCGGCTGTAGTGGCCACTGGCCACCAACAGCACATCACAAAAAGCGCGCGCAGCGCCCTCGCCCCCGCGCTCGCGGGTCACGTGGTGCGCCACAGCTTTGGCTTGGGCGTGACCGTTGGCAGGCGCACAGGCAAAGGCCGCTCGTTGCATCACAGGCAAGTCGGGCCAGTCATCGCCCATGGCGGCGGTGTGTTCCCAAGACAAGCCCAGGGCTTGTAAAAAATCTTCAGCAGCGGGGCGCTTGTCTTCGGTGCCAAAGCGCGCATGCGTGATGCCCAAGGCCTGCAGCCGCGCACGCAAGGCGGGTGAGTCTCTGCCCGTGATGACCACCGGCGTGATGCCGGCTTGTTGCAACAGCTTGAGCCCTTGTCCGTCGAGTGTGTGGAAGCGTTTCAGCGCTTCGCCCGCTTCAGAAAAATACAGGCCACCGTCGGTCAGCACGCCGTCCACATCAAAAAAGGCCACCCGAATGCCTTGCGCTTGCAGCAACAGTTCAGGCGGGAAATGCAGGGCGGGGGTCAAGGGTTTCATGTCAGATCACTTTGGCCCGCATCAGGTCGTTGGTGTTCAGGGCGCCGCACAGGCCACCGGCCTCGTCGACCACCAGCAGGCTGGTGATGCGGCATTGCTCCATCAGCTCGGCGGCTTCGACGGCCAGTGCATCCACGCGAATGCTGCGGGGGTTCGCGTGCATCACATCGTGGGCGGTCAGGTTGCGCAGGTCAGCGCCGTTTTCAACCAAACGACGCAAATCGCCATCGGTGAAGATGCCCAGCACTTGGCCTTGCGCATCCACCACAGCAGATGCGCCCAAGCCCTTTTGGCTCATCTCGCGCATCAGCGCGGTGAATGCCACATCGGGTGCCACTCGGGGCACGGCGTCGCCCTTGCGCATGACGTCGGCCACATGCGTCAAGAGGCGGCGCCCCAGTGAGCCACCGGGGTGCGAGCGGGCAAAGTCTTCGGGCTTGAAGCCCCGGGCATCCAACAGGGTGACGGCCAGTGCATCGCCCATGGCGAGTTGGGCGGTGGTGCTGGCGGTGGGGGCCAAATTGAGGGGACAGGCTTCTTTGTCAACCGAGCAATCGAGCACCACATCGGCATGCTGCGCCAATGAAGATTGAAGCCCGCCGGTCATGGCAATGAGTGGCACGCCCAGGCGCTTGAGCACCGGCAATATGGCCACCAGTTCATCGCTTTCGCCGCTGTTGGAGATGGCCAGCACCACATCGATCGCTTGGATCATGCCCAGATCACCGTGGCTCGCCTCGCCCGGGTGCACAAACATGGCCGGGCTGCCGGTGGACGCGAAGGTGGCGGCAATTTTGCGGCCAATGTGGCCACTCTTGCCCATGCCGGTCACCACCACGCGGCCCTTGGCATTCAGCACCATGTTGACGGCCTGGACAAATCGGTCGTCCAAGCGCGATTTGATTTTCAACAAGGCTGAGGCTTCGATGTCGAGCGTCTCGCGAGCCAATTGCAGGGTGTGGGTGGTTTGGGCGGGCATGTGGGACATTTTATCGGGCATGCAGTGAGGGTATGCAGCAGGGGTATGCAATGGGGGCATGTTTGGCCCAACCCCCGACCTTCATAGACTGGGTGAATGGCCTGAAACCACAAAAATTTCACAACGGCTTGTTACTATCGAAGCATGAGCGCATTGGAGTTGACCCTGCTGTATTTGTTGGCCGCCGTGTTGGGGGTGGTGGGCTGCCGCATGCTCAAGTTGCCGCCCATGTTGGGCTATTTGGCCGTGGGCGTGGTCATTGGCCCCAATGCGCTGGCGCTGGCGCAAAACTCAGATGGGGTGAAACACCTGGCCGAGTTTGGGGTGGTGTTCTTGATGTTTGTGATCGGGCTTGAATTCAACTTGCCCAAACTCCGCTCGATGCGCCAGCATGTTTTTGGCTTGGGCTTTTTGCAAGTGGTGCTGACCTTGGTCATCGTCACGGCGTTGTCTTTGTTCTTGGCGACGCTGGCCCCGACCCTCTGGAAGATGGAGTGGCAAACCGCCTTGGCCTTGTCGAGCGCCATGGCCATGAGCAGCACGGCCATTGTCATCAAGTTGCTGGCCGACCGGCTGGAGCTCGAGTCAGAACACGGCAAGCGGGTGGTGGGCGTGTTGTTGTTTCAAGATTTGGCCGTGGTCCCCTTGATCGTGATGATTCCGGCCCTGAGTGCGCCGGCCGATGAACTGTTTTCGGCCTTGCTGCTGGCGGCAGCCAAGGCCACCGTGCTCATCACTTTGCTGATGACCGGAGGGCAGCGCGTCATGCGCTGGTGGCTGACCTTGGTGGCGCGGCGCAAGAGCGAAGAGTTGTTTGTGCTGAACCTGCTGCTGGTGACGCTGGGCTTGGCCTGGATCACCGAGTTGGCCGGATTGAGCTTGGCGCTCGGCGCCTTCATTGCTGGCATGTTGATTTCCGAGACCGAATACAAGCACCAAGTGGAGTTGGACATCCGGCCCTTTCATGATGTTTTGCTGGGGCTGTTTTTCATCACCATCGGCATGATGCTCGACTGGCACATCGTGATCGAAAAGTGGCCCTTGGTGCTGATGTTGACCACATTGCCGGTGCTGTTCAAGTTGTTGCTGGTGACGGCATTGGCCAAGCTGACGGGCGCGTCTAACGGGGTGTCGCTGCGCACCGGCTTGTATTTGGCGCAGGCAGGCGAATTTGGTTTTGTGCTGCTGACACTCGGCTCACAAAGCGACTTGATTCCCCCCGACTTGCTCAACCCGGTGCTGGCGAGCATGGTGTTGTCCATGTTGGCGACGCCCTTCATCATCATGCACAGCAACACCATTGTCATGAAGGTGGTGGCCAGTGAGTGGCTGCAACAGTCGTTGCAAATGACCACGATCGCCCGCAAGTCGATCAACACCAGCAAGCACGTCATCATTTGTGGCTATGGACGTTGCGGCCAAAACTTGGCCCGCATGCTCGAAAAAGAAAACATCCCCTACATGGCACTCGACCTCGACCCCGACCGGGTTCGGCAGGCGGCGGCGGCGGGTGACTCGGTGGTCTTTGGCGACGCGGGCCGGCTGCAGTCACTCATGGCCGCAGGTCTGGCGCGGGCCAGTGCCGTGGTCATCACCTACCTCGATGTACCGGCCGCCATGAAGGTGTTGGACCATGCCCACGGCCATGCCCCGCAGGTACCCGTGATTGTGCGCACGCAAGACGACTTGGATCTTGAAAAACTGCAACTCGCTGGCGCGACCGAAGTGGTGCCCGAGGCCTTAGAGGGTTCACTCATGTTGGCCAGCCATGCGCTGGCGCTGGTGGGTGTGCCCATGCGTCGGGTGATTCGCATCGTGCAAGAGCAGCGCGATGCGCGCTACAACTTGTTGCGGGGCTACTTTCATGGGGCCGACGACGATACGCTGGACGAGATTGACCACGAACGCTTGACCACGGTGAGCTTGCCCTTGGCGTCACCTTGGTTGGGCAAAAAGATTGAAGACTTGGCGTTTCATGCCATGGGGGTGCGGGTGGTCAATTTGCGCCGCGCGCATGGGCAATCGGAGAGCGTGACCGAGGCCACCGAATTGCAGTCAGGCGACACCTTGGTGCTGTCTGGCAAAGCCCAGACCTTGGCCGTGGCCGAGGAGAAACTGTTGCGCGGTTGAAGCGCTTATTTGCCGATACAGAAGCTGGAAAAAATCACACCCAGCAAATCGTCGGCGCTGAACTCGCCCGTGATCTCGTTCAGCGCGTTTTGACCCAGCCGTAATTCTTCGGCCAACAAGTCCAGGTTTTGTGCATGCGCCGCCAAATGCGCATCAGCGGTTTGCAGGTGCTCTTGCACTTGGCGCAAAGCCTGCACATGGCGCTCGCGCGCAATGAACAAGCCTTCGCTGGCTTGTTGCCAACCCGCTTGCTGCAAAAGTTTTTCGCGCAAAGCTTGCAAGCCTTCCCCAGTGCGGGCGGACAAGATCAGACCCTTCGGCGGTTGGCTGGTAGGGGTGGCATCGGCTTTGTTCCAGACATCGATCACGCTCACGCTGTGAGGCAAACGGGCGAGCAAGGCCTTGGCGATGTCGGCATCGGCGTTGTCGTAGTCTGGCTGGCCGGCGCGCGTCAGGTCGTGCAAAAAAATCAGCGCATCGGCGTTTTCAATTTGGCCCCAAGCGCGGGCAATGCCAATTTGCTCTACCTCGTCCACGCCCGCGCCTTCGCGCAGGCCTGCCGTGTCGATCACGTGCAGTGGCACGCCTTCAATTTGAATGGTCTGTTGCACCACGTCGCGGGTGGTGCCCGCAATCGGCGTCACGATGGCCAACTCGGCCCCCGCAAGCGCGTTGAGCAGTGAGCTTTTTCCGGCATTGGGTTGGCCGGCAATGACCACTTTGATGCCTTCGCGCAGCAACGCCCCTTGCTTGGCTTTGCCCAGCACCGCCGTCACCGCCGACTGCAAGTGCGTCAGTTGACCTTGCGCATCGGCTTTTTTCAAGAAGTCGATTTCTTCTTCGGGAAAATCCAGTGTCGCCTCGACCAACATGCGCAGGTGAATCAGCGCATCGCGCAGGACGTGAATCTCTTTCGAAAAATCTCCGGCCAATGAGCGGCTGGCACTGCGTGCGGCGGCCTCTGTGCTGGCGTCAATCAGGTCGGCAATGGCCTCGGCCTGGGCCAAGTCAATTTTGTCATTCAGAAAAGCGCGCTCAGAAAACTCACCCGGTTGAGCCACGCGTAAATCAGGCAAGCGCGGCTGGCCGCTTGTGGGGTCTATCGATTCAGCAGCTTGCAGGCAACGCGCCAACAACAACTGCAACACCACCGGCCCACCGTGAGCTTGCAGCTCCAGCACGTCCTCGCCCGTGAACGAATGTGGTGCCACAAAGTGGAGTGCCAAACCGTGGTCAATCGGGCTGCCATCGGCATCGGCAAACGGCAAGTAGGTGGCTTCGCGGGGCTTTAAGCGGCGCCCGATGAGGGCGTCAATCAGCGGCGCAAGATGCTTTCCCGAGACCCGCACAATGCCCACCGCACCCCGACCGGGTGCAGTGGCAATGGCGACGATGGGCTGCTGGTGTCGGCTGAGCATGGCAGGTCAAAAAAAGGCCGCTTGCGCGGCCTTTTGAATTTACTTGAAGCTGGGCAGATTGAACTGCGGTGGCACGCCCATCCGGGTGTTGATGACCCACTGCTGCGCAATCGACAAGATGTTGTTGGTGATCCAGTACAACACCAAACCGGCTGGGAAGAAGAAGAACATCACGCTGAACACCAACGGCATGATCCACATCAGTTTGGCTTGCATCGGATCCGGTGGCGCTGGGTTGAGCGCTGTTTGCAGCAAGGTGGTCAAGGTCATGACCAGCGGCAAAATGAAGTAAGGATCAGGCGCCGAGAGGTCGTGAATCCAGCCTACCCATGGCGCGTTGCGCATTTCGACGCTGGACAACAGCACCCAATACAAAGCAATGAAGACCGGAATCTGGACCATGATCGGGAAGCAGCCACCCATCGGGTTGACCTTTTCCTCGCGGTAGATCTTCATCATCTCTTGCTGCATTTTTTGCGGATCGCCTTTCAGGCGCTCACGCATTTCCATGATCTTGGGGTTGATGGCCTTCATTTTGGCCATGCTGGCATAGGCCTTGGCGTTGAGCCAATAAAACGCAATCTTGAGCAACAGCACCAAAGCCACAATTGCCCAGCCCCAGTTTTGGATGATGCCAAACAGCTTGTCGAGCAGCCAATACAAAGGCTTGGACAGCATGGCCAACCAGCCATAGTCTTTCACCAAGTCCAAGCCGGGGGCCAATGCCTCCAGCATTTTTTCTTCTTGCGGGCCGCTGAACAACTGTGCGCTCAGGGTCTTGGACTGGCCGGGTGCCAACTCGGCCAAGGGCGTGATCATGCCCACCGCATAGAGGTTGGTGTCGACTTTGCGCACAAAGTTCTCGCGCTGCACGCCATCGGCCAACAACCAAGCAGTGGCAAAGTAGTGTTGCACCATGGCGACATAGCCGTTGGGTGAAGACTTCTCAATTTCGGCCTTGTTCTTTTCGATGTCGCTGAACTCCACTTTTTGGTATTTTTTAGCGTCGGTGTAAATCGCCGGGCCAGTGAAGGTGGAATAAAAAGAAGACTCGCCTGCGGGCTTGTTGCCGTCACGCACCAGCTGCAAGTACAGCTGGGGCGACACTGGGGCAGAGCCGGTGTTGACCACTTCGTGCTTCACGCCAATGGCATAGCTGCCGCGTTGCAAGGTGTAGGTTTTGACCAGCTTCACGCCGTTTTGCGCGTCTGACTCAAAGCGCAAGGTCAATTCGTTTTGTCCGTCTTTCAGGCTGCGTTCGCCACTGAACTTCATGGGCGATTTGTGGGTTGGAAAGTCGCCGCCAATCAGGCCCGTCTGTGCGTTGTAAACACGGGTGCTGCTTTGGTCCAAAAACACAAAAGGTTTGCTGCTGTCCACAAAGTCGGCATGCCGTGTGAACTCAGAGCGCACCAGCGAGCCGCCTTCGGTGTCAAAACTGAGCTTCAGCACATCGGTGGCCACCTCAATGGTCTCGCGTGGTGTGGCAGAAGCGTTGGGGCCCGATGACGCAGGCACCTGAGCCGGTGTGGCTGCAGGGGCAGTGGCCGTGGCGGCCGGCACGCTGTTCGCGCCTGCAGTAGCCACAGGCGCTGCGGCGTTGGCTGGGGCGGCGGCTTCAGGTTTGGGGAAGAAGGTGGCTTTGTGGCCGTTGGACAACTGCCACTGGTCCCAAAGCAGGACCATGGAAAAACCAAAAATCACCCAAAGGATGGTGCGACGGATATCGTTCATGGAGTCTTCTTTGACGAAGTAGGAGATAACAAATCAGAGAACAAGCGCGGGGCTTGTTGGGGAACGGGGTCGTGGCCACCTTGGCACCAAGGGCCGCAACGCACCAGCCGGTGAACCGTCAAGTAGCTGCCCATGGCAGCGCCATGTTGCTCAAGCGCTTGCAGAGCATAAACCGAACACGTGGGCTCAAAGCGGCACGACGATCCCAGCCAAGGGCTCAGCAACAAACGGTAGCCTTTCACCACGCCCATCAACAAACGCTGCACGATCATGCGCGGGCCTCTTGCGGCAAAGCACGCTCAAACAATTGCACCAGTTCTTGCCGAACCGCCAGTTTCAGGTGGTCCGAGGTGGCGCTGATGAATTGTTGTCGGTCAAACGTGGTGCGCAGACGCACCACATGCGCGGCCACAGGCAAGCGGTTGCCAAAGCTTTCGCTCACGTTGTAAATCTGGCGTTTGATGGCGTTGCGCGTCACGGCGCGTCGGGCCCAGCGTTTGGGCACCATGGCGCCCAGCCAGACATCTGGCAAGTCAAAAAGGGCCTGCTCCGGTGAAGGTGCAGGCCCAACTTGCTCGGCTGGTGCCAAAGGCTTGTCTGTGGGGGGAGTCAAGGTCAGTCGGTGCAACGCAAAATGCGCTGTGCGCGAGACTGTTCCACCCGCCAGGGCGGCCTGAAATTGTGGGCGTGTTTTTAAACGCTGCACGATGGCCAAACCCTGGAATCAACCGCCCGAAGTGGCATCAGGCCACCGCCAGACGGCTGAAAAGGCATTAGACAGCCAGACGCTTGCGGCCTTTGGCGCGGCGTGCATTGATCACAGCGCGGCCGCCACGGGTTTTCATGCGAACCAGAAAGCCGTGGGTACGGGCGCGACGTGTCTTAGACGGTTGGTAGGTGCGTTTCATAACTCTTCCTTTGAGCCCAAGTCTGCGAATCAGCATTGGGCGAAACCCAAGATTATCGCAAACTTTCGGGCGATCGGCAAATCCGGCCACTTTAATGCCTTCGGGTGTTCCCGAGTTGATTCCCCAAAGATGTGGTTTATGATGCCCAATCGAATGCACGACGGCATGTGGATAAGCTCTTGATAAGCTGGCTTCCGATGCCGTTTTTTCTGCCAACTGTCCACAAAAAATAAATACAACATGTCCGAGGGAAACTCCCCAGAATTTCAGATGGATGCCGGCCAGGCTTTGTGGCAGGCTTGCGTGGACGAGCTGTCCCGCGAGCTGCCCGAACAGCAGTTCAACACCTGGATCAAGCCCCTGACCGCACAGGTCTCAGACGACCAGCAACGCCTCACTTTGTTTGTCGCCAACCGGTTCAAATTGGACTGGATTCGGGCCCAATATGCCGGTCGTTTGGCGGCCATGCTGGAAAGCTTCCAGGGCCACCCTGTTCAAATCGAGTTAGTGCTCACTCCGCGTGAAGATGGCATGAAGACTGTGCGCCAATCTACGCCGTCGTCCATGGAAAACGGGCCAGAGCCGATCGACTTGCCCGAAGAGCCGGCCACCAACACTTTCCGCAGTCGCCTCAACACGGCACTGACTTTTGACAACTTGGTTGAGGGTACGGCCAACCGCATGGCGCGTGCCGCGGCCATGCATGTGTCCGGTTCGCCAGGGCACTTGTACAACCCCCTGTTTATCTACGGCGGGGTGGGTTTGGGCAAGACCCACTTGATGCACGCCATTGGCAATAAACTGCTGTCCGAGCGCCCAGATGCGAAGGTTCTCTACATCCACGCCGAACAGTTTGTCTCGGATGTGGTTAAAGCCTACCAGCGCAAGACTTTTGACGAGTTCAAGCACCACTACCATTCGCTCGATTTGCTGCTGATCGACGATGTGCAGTTCTTTGCCAACAAAGACCGCACCCAAGAAGAATTCTTCAATGCCTTTGAGGCTCTGCTGGCCAAAAAGTCGCACATTGTCATGACCAGCGACACCTACCCCAAAGGCCTGGCCGATATCCATGAGCGCTTGGTTTCGCGCTTTGACTCGGGCTTGACGGTGGCCATGGAGCCGCCCGAGCTGGAGATGCGGGTGGCCATCTTGATCAACAAGGCCATCAGCGAAGGCAGCGAAATGCCCGAAGAAGTGGCTTTCTTTGTGGCCAAAAACGTGCGCTCTAACGTGCGCGAGCTAGAAGGCGCCCTGCGCAAAATTTTGGCTTATTCGCGTTTTAACCAAAAAGAAATCTCTATCCAGCTCGCCCGCGACGCGTTGCGTGACTTGCTGTCCATTCAAAACCGCCAGATCAGTGTCGAAAACATCCAAAAAACGGTGGCCGACTACTACAAGATCAAGGTGGCCGACATGTACAGCAAAAAACGCCCCGCCAGCATTGCCCGGCCGCGCCAAATTGCCATGTACCTGGCCAAAGAAATGACCCAAAAGAGCCTGCCTGAAATCGGCGAACTCTTTGGGGGGCGCGACCACACCACCGTCTTGCACGCCGTGCGCAAAATCAATGCTGAGCGCCAGCAATTGACCGAACTCAACCAGCAACTGCACGTGCTTGAGCAGACGCTGAAGGGCTAAAGCCCCATGAGCCCGAATTTGTTCCCCGTTTTAACTGCTTTGACCCGTTTGGAGGCCGTTTTGAGGCCAAAAAACAGCGAAAATGCAGGATCTCGTCAAAGTCGTGCACAAGCCTGAGGCTGTCACGCGAAAATCACCAAAGGTAGACACCCATGATCGTCCTGAAGGCCACCCAAGACAAACTGCTGTCGGTCCTGCAATCCGTGTCCGGCATTGTCGAGCGCCGTCACACCCTGCCCGTGCTGGCCAACGTCTTGATTCGCAAATCTGGCCATGCGGTGCAACTGACCACCAGCGATCTTGAAATTCAAATCCGCACCACAGCCGAAATGGAAGGTGATCCGGGCGACTTCACCACCACCGTAGGTGCGCGCAAACTGATCGACATTTTGCGCACCATGCCGGCCGACCAAACCGTTAGCCTCGAGTCCTCACAAGCCAAGTTGATTTTGAAGGGTGGCAAGTCCAAGTTCACCTTGCAGACCTTGCCCGCAGAAGACTTTCCTTTGGTGCAAGAAGCCGCCTCATTTGGCCCCGTGTTCAGCGTGCCGCAAAAAACCCTCAAGCAGTTGCTGAGCCAAGTGTCTTTTGCCATGGCGGTGCACGACATCCGCTATTACCTGAACGGCATTTTGTTTGTGGCCGAAGGAAACCGCCTGAGCTTGGTGGCCACCGATGGCCACCGATTGGCATTCACCGCCGCCACAC
>JBJOIR010000012.1:0-45019 GCA_046047055.1 Pseudomonadota bacterium
CCAAGGCCCAACGGCCCGAGCTGTGGACGCTGTTCAACCACAAATTACAGCCCGGCGAGCACTTTCGCGTGTTCCCCATCAGCAACTGGACCGAGCTGGACGTGTGGCAATACATCGCCCGCGAAAAAATCGCTCTGCCCTCGATTTACTACACGCACAAACGCGAGGTAGTGGACCGCCGCGGCCTGTTGGTGCCGGTGACCGAATTGACGCCACCCAAAGAGGGCGAAAAGGTCGAAGTGCGCGATGTGCGTTTTCGCACCGTGGGCGACATCACCTGCACCTGCCCGGTCGAGAGCGATGCCGCCACACCCGAGCAAATTGTGATCGAAACTTTGGCGGCCGATGTGAGCGAGCGCGGTGCGACCCGGATGGACGACAAGACCTCAGAGGCGTCCATGGAAAAGCGCAAAAAAGACGGCTATTTCTAATCAGGGAACACAGCACATGCAAAACGAAAACAACTTCTCCGCCAAGTCTTCAGAAAGCAACACGCAAACCGCGTTGCGGTTCATCACCTGCGGCTCGGTGGACGATGGCAAAAGCACCCTGATTGGCCGCCTGTTGGTCGACACCAAAGCCGTGCTGCAAGACCACTTGGCGGGCGTTCAGCGCTCGGGCGAGACCGACTTGGCCTTGCTCACCGACGGCTTGAGCGCCGAGCGCGAGCAAGGCATCACCATCGATGTCGCCTACCGCTACTTCAACACCGAGGCGCGCAAGTTCATCATTGGCGATGCGCCTGGCCACGAGCAGTACACCCGCAACATGGTCACGGCTGCCTCAAGCGCCGACGCCGCCGTGGTGCTGGTCGACGCCATCAAGCTCGACTGGGCCAACCCCGATTTGCAGCTGCTGCCGCAAACCCGCCGCCACTCGCTGCTGGTCAACCTGCTGCGCGTGCCCTCGATCGTATTTGCCATCAACAAGCTCGATGCCGTGGCAGACGCGACAGTGGCCTTCAATAACATCGCAGGTGCCCTGGAAAAATTTGCCAAAGATGCGGGCATCCAGATTGCGGCCATGGTGCCGGTTTCAGCTCTGAAAGGCTGGAACGTGGTGACCACCGAGAACAATGACCAAGCCGACTGGTGCGGCTACACCGGACCGAGCCTGCTGCGCATTTTGGAAGACCTGCCGGTCACGCCAGCAGAGACCGATGTGGCATTCAGCTTTCCGGTGCAATGGGTTGAAAAATTTCATAACTCCAGTGTCACGACCCAAGGCCGCCGGGTGTTTTGGGGCCGCGTGGCCACGGGCAGTGTTGAGCCAGGCCAGACGGTCCAAGTGTTTCCCAGCGGCCAAACCGCTGTGGTCTCGCAAGTGCTGTCGGCCACACGCCAGCCCCAAAACAAAGCCGCAGGCCACAGCGCCGGGCTGGTGCTCGACCGCGAGGTCGATGTGTCTCGCGGCGACTGGCTGTTGGCCGAAAAATCAGAGTCTTTGGGCGCGCCTGAAGGCCAGCGCCAGCTCAGCGCCACCATCGCATGGATGGACGACGAGCCGTTGGTTGCCGGCCGCCTTTACTGGGCATTGCACGGCCACCGCTGGGTGAAGGTGAAAGTGCAGCGCGTGGTGCACCGCCTCGATGTGAACACCTTGGCTGAAGTGGAGGCCACCGAGCTGCCACCCAACGCCATTGGCCACGTCACACTGGCCCTGCAAGAGCCGCTGGTCACCCTTCCCTTTGCCCGCTCTCGCACGCTCGGCGCGCTGGTGCTGGTGGACACCGCCAGCCACAAGACCTCAGGCGCTGTGCTGGTGAACTGAACTCCATTAAAATGCCGTGCAAAGTGCTGCACGGGTAGTGCTTCCCCCTCTTTCCGAGTCCATCATGACCCACGTTGTTTCCGAATCCTGTATCCAGTGCAAATACACCGACTGTGTGGATGTTTGCCCGGTGGATTGCTTCCGCGAAGGCCCCAACTTCTTGACCATCGACCCCGATGAGTGCATTGACTGTGCGGTGTGCATTCCAGAATGCCCCGTGAACGCCATTTATGCCGAAGAAGACCTGCCCGCCGACCAGCAGCACATGACCAAGCTGAACGCCGAGTTGGCCCAATTGCCCGGCTGGAAAAGCATCACCAAACGCAAAACCCCCATGGCCGACGCCGACCAGTGGAAAGACAAGACCGGCAAGCTGGGCGAGTTGATCCGCTGATCGTTTTGCACAGCTCCCATCCAAGCAAGCATTGGCCGGTTCTTCCGGCCATTTTTTCTGGACACACCCTATGACCTCCCCCCTCGACACTGAAGCGCTGGTCATTGGCGCGGGCCCGGTGGGCTTGTTTCAGGTGTTTCAGCTGGGCCTGCAAGGCATCCGCTGCCATGTGGTCGATGCACTGCGCCATGTGGGCGGCCAGTGCGCCGAGCTCTATGCCGACAAACCCATCTATGACATTCCCGGCATCCCATATTGCACCGGGCGCGAACTGATCGAGCGCCTGCAACAGCAAATTGCCCCATTTCAACCGGTGTTCCACCTCGGGCAGCAAGTGAGCCACATCGAGCGCCAACCTGACCAACGCTTTCAGCTCAGCACCGCATCGGGCTTGTCTTTTGTGGCCACAACCGTGTTCATTGCGGCAGGCGTGGGCGCTTTTGTGCCGCGCCGTTTGGGGGTCGAGGGCTTGGAGGCTTTTGAAGGCTCGCAGGTTTTCTTCGAAACCGCTTCGCCCCTTGACCCTGCAGAGCTTGCTCAATCCGATCACGCCCCCACTTGGAATGGTCGGCATTTGGTGGTGGCCGGTGACAGCGACTCGGCCTTGCAGACCTGCCTCGACGCTTGCACAGGCCCGCACGCAGCGGCCAGTGTGACGCTGTTGCACCGGCGCGACCAGTTCAGTGCGGCCCCCGAGCGAGTGGCCCAAATGCGCCAAGCCTGCAGCGCGGGGCGCATGCGCTTTGTGGCCGGCCAGCCCACCGGCTTGCGTGCCGACTCTGGCCGATTGCAAGCGCTGGAACTGCTCAACCCCCAAGGCGAAACCGAGTGGCTGAGCTTGGACGTGCTGCAAACCTGTTTGGGCCTGTCGCCCAAACTGGGGCCCGTAGCGCAGTGGGGCTTGGCCATGGCCCGCAAACAGCTGGAGGTCAGCACCGAAAACTTTGCCACCTCCGAACCCGGCATTTTTGCGGTGGGCGACATCAACACCTACCCCGGCAAAAAGAAGCTCATCCTGTGCGGCTTCCACGAGGCCACGCTGGCCGCCTTTGGTGCTGTGGCTTTGCTGCGCCCCGAAGAAAAAACCCTGTTGCAATACACGACAACCTCCAGCGTTCTGCACCAGCGTTTGGGTATCGCATAAAATTCACCCGCGCCGCATGTTTGCGGCGCATCCGCTAGGGGTGTTGAAGGCCGCAAGGTCTTCGACTGAGAAAGTCCCTTTGAACCTGATTGAGGTAATCCTCGCGCAGGGAAGCTCGTTCAAAAGAACGTGGCACCACGAGCCTCCGGCCTCGCGTGCCTCACGTTCCCAGCCAGCCGACCTGCCATTGCTACAAGGAAAACAGCATGGCAAACCACCCACACCAACTTACAGCCCAAGACCTGTGGCACGACATTCATGCCGTTCGCACTCAGTCACCCTTGGTGCACAGCATCACCAACTTTGTGGTCATGAACCTGAACGCCAACGTCTTGTTGGCGGCCGGGGCCTCGCCCGTCATGGCGCACGCGCACGAAGAAGTTAAAGCCATGGTGGGCATTGCCCAATCTTTGGTGCTGAACATTGGCACGCTCGAGCCCTATTGGGTTGACAGCATGAAAGTGGCGTTGGCCGCGGCTCAGCAACGGGGCATCCCCACGGTGCTGGACCCGGTGGGCGCAGGCGCCACGCCCTACCGGAACCAAACCCTGAACGAGTTGCTCGCAGTGGCCCACCCGAGCGTGATCCGCGGCAACGGCTCAGAGATCATGAGCACCGCCAACGCCGCCATTCAAACCCGCGGTGTGGACAGCAGCGCCAGCGCCAACGATGCCTTGGGCGCGGCCCAAGCCTTGACCGCGCGCACCCAAGGCACGGTGTGTGTCAGCGGAGAAACCGACCACATTTTGGATGCCCAAAAACGCTGGGCGCGCTTATCCAACGGCCATGTCTGGATGACCAAAATCACCGGCGTGGGCTGCTCGTCCACTGCACTGATCGGCGCATTCTGTGCGGTGCAGCCCGATGCTTGGCGCGCCACCACCTCGGCCATGGCCTTGATGAGTGTGGCCGGCGAAGTGGCAGCAGAAAAAGTCCAAGCTGCGCGCCAAGGCGTGGGCAGCATGGCCGCTTTGTTGTTGGACGAATTGCAGTTGCTCGACGAGGCCACCTTCACATCGCGTGTGAAGCTGCAAACCGCTTTGCTCTGATCACCACTGCACCGCAGCTCCAAGACCATGACGGCCTTTCAAAGCGATTGCTTGCGCGTTTATTTGGTGACCGACAGCACCCTGTCCAAAGGGCGGCCCTTGACCGAGGTGGTCAAAGCCGCCGTTGAAGGCGGGGTGAGCTGTGTGCAATTGCGTGAAAAAACCATGAGCACGCGGGACTTTTTAGACCTGGCAGTTGCGATCAAGCAAGTGCTGTTGCCCTACCGCGTGCCCTTGGTCATCAACGACCGCATCGATGTGGCGCTGGCCTGTGGCGCTGAGGGGGTGCACTTGGGGCAAAGCGACCTTCCCGTGGCACATGCACGGCAACTCTTGCCGGCCCATGTGTTCATCGGTTGGTCGGTTGAAAACATGGTCCATGTGCAACAAGCTGCACAACTGCCGGTGGACTATTTGGGCGTGAGCCCCGTGTTTGCCACCCCCACCAACACCGACACCCAAGCCCCTTGGGGCTTGGACGGTTTGCGCCGTGTCAGGCCAATGACCTCGCTGCCGCTGGTGGCCATTGGGGGCATCCACGCGGGCAACGCCCTGCCCGTCTTGCAAGCCGGGGCTGATGGGCTGGCCGTGGTCAGCGCCATTTGCTCGGCCGACAACCCCCAGCAAGCCGCTGCGCAACTGCAGGCCATCAGCTTGGCCCACTTTAAGGCGCAAAGCCAGCATCCAAGGCAAGGTCAGCATCCAACACCAGGCCACCTTGCAGCTCACAACTCTGAAAGCCAGTGATCATGAGCCACGCTCACTTCACCCACGAATTTCCGCGCGTTTTGTCCATTGCCGGCTCAGACAGCGGCGGCGGCGCAGGCATTCAAGCCGACCTCAAAACCTTTGCCGCACTGGGCTGCTTTGGCATGACCGCCATCACCGCCCTCACGGCCCAAAACACGCAAGGCGTGCGGGCCATTCACGGTGTGCCCCCGACCATGTTGCTCGACCAAATTGACGCGGTGGTCGAAGACATTGGCGTGCACGCCACCAAGATCGGCATGCTGCACTCGGTGGAGGTGGTGCAAGCCGTCACGCAGGCCATCGCGCGTCACCAACTCCAGCGCATTGTGCTCGACCCGGTCATGGTGGCCACCAGCGGCGCGGTGCTCATCAGCCCCGATGCCGTGGCCGAGTTGGTGCGCCAACTCTTTGCCCAAGCCGACCTGATCACCCCCAACCTGGACGAAGCCGCGTTGCTGGTGGGCCGCCCACTGCAGAGCGAAAACGACATCGAAATCGCCGCGAAAGAGCTGCTGGACAAAGGCGCCCAAGCCGTGTTGCTAAAAGGCGGCCACATGGCGGGCGCGACGGTCAGCGATCTGTTCCTCAGCCGCAGCGGAGAGTCTTTCTGGATGCGCGCGCCCCGCATCGCCAGCCCCAACACGCATGGCACCGGCTGCACCCTGTCGTCCGCCATCGCAGCGCACTTGGCCTTGGGCCATGCCTTGCCCGAGGCCGTTCGGGCAGGCCACGCCTATGTCAGAGCCGCACTGACCGCATCAGCCCATGTGCGCACCGGACATGGCAGTGGCCCCTTGAACCACGGCGCCGCACCGCGCCCTATGCAACTCATTTCTCTTTGATCGAAACGCCATGTCTGAGCAAAACACCCAACCCAATATCCACCACAACCCTCTCTCGCCCGTCAACCCCAACGACCGGGTTTTCACAGGCCTTTCGCATGCCTCACTCTGGTTCAGCTTGGGCGTGGGCCTGCTGGTCATGCAAGTGGGCTCTTATTTGGTGCCCGCCATGGGCACGCGCGACGCTTTGATGGCCATCGTGATGGGCTCCATCATCGGCGCGGGCTTGCTCGCGTGGGTCGCCAAAATCGGTTGCGAGACGGGGCTGACCAGCGCGGGCCTGATTCACCAGGTGTACGGCCAATCGTTTGCCAAGCTGCCGGTCATGCTGAACATTGTGCAATTGGTGGGCTGGACCACCTTTGAGCTGGTGGTCATGCGCGAGGGCACCCAAGCCATCACCCAAAAAGCCTTTGGTGTGGAGCTGTCCACCGTCTGGACCACCTTGTTGTGGGGAGGCATTTTGATCTTGCTCATGACCGGCTCGATGCTCACCCTGGTGCGCCGTTTTGTCAGCCGCTTTGGCTTGCCCTTAGTGATCTTGTCACTGTTGTGGCTGAGCTGGCATTTTGTGGGCGTGGCCCAACAACAAGGACTCGACGCGCTGCTGGCTCGCCCTGGCACCGGGGCCATGAGCATGCTGTCGGCGGTGGACCTGGTCATGGCCATGCCCATCTCGTGGTTGCCGTTGGTTGCCGACTTCGCACGCCACGGCACATCGAGCCGCAGTACCCTGCGCGGCACGTGGCTGGGGTATGCGCTGGCCAACACCTGGTGCTACACCCTCGGCGTGCTGGTGGCCAGCGTGTCTGAGCCCGGCACCGACTTGGTGGCGGCCTTGCTGTTGGCACAAGGCGGCTTGCTGGCTCTGGGCCTCATCTTGCTGGACGAACTGGACAACGCTTATGGCGACGTGTACTCGGGCGCGGTGTCGTCGCGCAGCTTGTACTCGGCTTGGTCATTGCGCCGCTGGGGCATGCTGATCGCGGCCATTTGCACCGCCTTGGCCATGGTCTTGCCCATGCACAGCCTCGAGCCCTTCTTGTTGACACTGAGCTCGATCTTCGTGCCGCTGTACGGCGTCATCTTGGGCCGCTTGTGCACGGGCGGAGTCGTCACCACTACCTCCACCAACCCGGTTCATTCCGGCAAACGCGTGGATGTGGTGGCCGCCGGCATTTGGATCTCGGGCATCGCGGTGTTTCATACTTCCGCGCAACTGACACCGCAATGGGGCGCTGCCATTCCCAGCCTGATCTTCACCTTTGTGCTGGCCATGGCCACTCGTCCATCGACGCCAAAAGTGGCGGCGAATTAAGCGCGCTAATGATGAAGGCAAGTTTTTGAAAAAATCTTGCCTCTCCTCTCAAAACAGGCCAAAAATCGACCTATAATTCAAAGCTATTCCTCAATAGCTCAGTCGGTAGAGCGCCGGACTGTTAATCCGTAGGTCCCTGGTTCGAGCCCAGGTTGAGGAGCCAAAAAAGACAAGCCCCTGCATGTGAGTGCAGGGGCTTTTTCTTTGGGGTTAGGGCACGCAGCCATAAAAAAGCCCCCGACTGTTTCCAGTTGGAGGCTGTTTTTTTACCAATAAATGGTCGGCGTGGCGGGATTCGAACTCGCGACCCCTTGCACCCCATGCAAGTGCGCTACCAGGCTGCGCTACACGCCGACAAGCTTTGAATTATAACTGTTTTCACGGGCCTCACAGCGTGAGCAAGGCGCGAATTTCGATCAACTCTTTTTGCAGCGACGTGCTTGTTCCCTGAAGCGCGTGGCCCGGTGCATCGGCGCTGTCAAAGGGCGCGGCCATATCGTCAAAGTCTTCGTCGGCGCTGCCCAAGACCTCGTCGGTGTCCACCCCATCGGCGGGGTTGCGGCGCAGCTGCCGCTCGCTTTGCACCAGCTCTTGCAGCCGGTTGCGGGCTCCGCTGATGGTGAAGCCTTGGTCGTACAGCAGATCGCGAATGCGCCGAATCATCAGCACTTCGTGGTGCTGGTAATAGCGCCGATTGCCACGGCGCTTGACGGGCCGCAGTTGGGTGAATTCTTGCTCCCAATACCGCAAAACGTGCGGCTTGACGCCACACAATTCGCCCACTTCACCGATGGTGAAATAGCGTTTTGCAGGAATGGAGGGGAGCGAACTGTCCATGAACGACAACAAGTTACGTGGAAAACCTTGTAGCTTACTGCAACTGCCCCGCCCAAGTCCAGAACAACTGTGCGAGCTCACACCCAAGGCAGATCGGCCCAGCTGGTGGTGTAGTTGGGCGACTTGCGTTCTTGCTTCATTTGCCAGCCCGCATAAGCGCCCTGCATGGACACTTTGACGGCGCCACGGCCGTAGCGGGCGTTCAACTGGTCCAGCGCTTGCATCAGTTTGTGTTGGTCGGGTTTGTCGGCTTCCAGCAAATCGACTTGGCGCTGGGTGACGGGGCTGATCTCACTCAGCACGATGCCGGCTTTTTTGTAGGTGTAGTCGGGCTTGAACATGCGCTCACACAACCAGGCCACCCACCGGTTGACCTCGAACGAATCGTTGGTGGGGTACGGCAGTGGCACCGCCAGGCTGGGCATGTACTGAGGCAAGTCTTTGCGAAACCGGTTGGTCTGCAAAAACACCTGAATCACCGCCGCGTGGCTGTTTTGGGCGCGCAATTTGGCACAGGCGTTGGCGACAAAGGTCGACAGCGCGTCTTGCAGCACCGGCAACTCGGTGACCTTGCCGCCGAAAGAGCGGCTGGAGATGATTTGTTTTTTATCGGCCGGCACTTGGTCTAAAGGCATGCACGGTATTTCTTGCAACTCGCGCTGCGTTTTTTCCATGACCACGCCAAACTCGGCGCGCAGTGTCGGCATGTGCGCCTCGCGCAAATCGAAGGCGGTGTGCACGCCGCGCTGCGCCAAGCGCTGAGTCAACTTGCGCCCCACGCCCCACACCTCCTCGACCGGTAGGCGGGACAGCAACTGCTTTTTTTGCTCGGCGGTCAGGGCGTTATAGTTGAAAACGCCTTTCGACCTAGGGTGTTTTTTGGCGACATGGTTGGCCAGTTTGGCCAAAGTTTTGGTGGGCCCGATGCCCACGCACACCGGCATGCCGGTCCACAGGCCCACGCGCTCGCGCATGGTGTAGCTGAGCTCGCGCAGCCGGGGCAGTCCGGTCAAATCGACAAAGCATTCGTCGATGGAGTACACCTCGCACTGCGGCGCAAAGTCGCGCAAGATGCTCATGACCCGGTTGGACATGTCGGCGTACAACGCGTAGTTGCTGCTCATGGCCAAGATGCCGTGCTCTTCGGCCAAGGCCTTGCACTCAAACCAAGGCTGGCCCATTTTGATGCCCAGCGCCTTCGCCTCGTTCGAGCGCGAGACCACACAGCCATCGTTGTTGGACAACACCACCATCGGCACCCGCGCCAAGTCGGGCCGAAAGATGCGCTCGCACGAGACATAAAAGTTATTGCAATCCACAAGCGCCATGGCTTGCTGGGCGGGCGGCAACATGGCGTCAGTACAGCTTGTGCAGGTTGCGCGTGACCACGCCCCAAATCACCAGCTCTTCACCGTCTTTCAGCACGATGGGCGGGAACAGCGGGTTTTCGGCGATGAGCTTGACCACGCCGCCCCGGCGGTACAGGCGCTTGACGGTGTAGTCGTCGTTCAGCACGGCCAGCACGATGTTGCCGTGCTTGGGCTCGATGGAGCGGTCCACCAACAGCTCGTCGCCCTCGTAGATGCCGATGCCACTCATCGAGTCGCCCTTGACCCGAAAAATAAAGGTCGCCTCTTTGTTGCGGATCAGGTGCTCGTTCAGATCGATGCGTTTGCGCGTGTGGTCGGCCGCGGGGGACGGAAACCCCGCCCGAACCGCCCACCCACACATCTCCAGCCAGACCGGGGGGGTGGACACAGAGACAGCTTGCGGAACAGAAAAATCGGCGAGAGACATGGCTTGAATATACTGGATATTTATACAGCTTATCAAGTACGCATCTCGCGCGAAAAAGCGAACCGACTCGCCAGTGGACGCGCCCTCCCAGTATTTGCCAGCGTTTGGCAAGCAGTCTACAAACGCGGCGCCGCCACAGCCACCAAGTCCGGCATGTGCGCCCAGGTCATCAACGCTGCGGCTTGCGTGGTGTCGGCCGACAGCCATTCATCGTGCAAGTGCGGCGCAACAATGACGGGGGTGCGTTTTTCATCGCCGGGTTTGTGAAACTGGCGCATCACCGGGTGCTCGTCGGCATTCACCGTCAGCATCGAAAAGCTGACCACCCCCTCCCCCGTGACCGGGTCTTTCCAGCGGTCCCATAAGCAAGCAATGCCAAACGGGTCGCCCGAGGCGAGTTGAATCTTCCAGCGCACCGCTTTGCCCGAGGCGTAACTGGGTTCATAAAAATCGTCGACCAACACCAAGCCAAATTGCCGTTGTCGCCAAGCGGTGCGGTAGCTCGGTTTTTCGGCGGCGGTTTCGCTGCGGGCGTTGTAGGTATGGCGGCTGATTTTGTCGTCCTTGGCCCACGCTGGAATCAAGCCAAACCGGGCCAAGCCACAGGCCACGCGGCCCGACTGGTGGCCTTTGAGCACCACCGGAGCGGCATAGCCGGGATAAGTTTCATCGGGGTAGCCCGAGGGCAAGTCAACACCCAGAGTCTGCTTGACCCAGGGCGCGCGTTGGGTGGGCGTGAAATTGGTGCACACGCGAATGGATGAATCAGGGTTTTACTTTTGCCGCCTGAACGCCGACGGCTCGATCGGCGAGGGATCTTGCCACAGGCCCACACGCTGCTCGCGCGCCTGAGATTCTGCGCGGTCGTACAGCACACGGTCTTCAGGCGTTTGCTCGCGCTGATAGGTTTTGTAATGCCACGCCATGCCCAGCTTGACTTGCTCTAGGCACACATCCATGTTGCCCACAAAGACCTGTCCCACCGTGCGGCCGTAGCGGTCTTTTTTGGAGCTGCGCACCTGCACTTGCTTTTGAAACGCCAAGCCAGACAGCGACTCTTTGGACTTTTGCCCAAAGGCTTGGGCCTTTTCTGGAGCATCGATGCCCAGCAGCCGAATCTTGTGTGTCTTCTTCTGCGCATCCAGCACCGTCAGGGTGTCGCCGTCGGCCACCTCCACCACCCGCCCATCCAGAATCGTTTCAGCGCTGACGCCGAAAACAACCAAATTCAGTAATACAAACAGCAATGTCAAAAACTTCTTCATTCAAGAAGTTTGTCACATTCTTTGTTGTTTTTATCAATTTAAGTTGAAGAGCCGTCTGGCAATGCCTCTGGGCGGCGAGGCTGAACCACCCCGCAGGTGTGGTGCTGGCCTGCGGCAAACCCCTATTTGCTGATAAATGTTAAATTTGCTAAAGTTATTAAAAATAGGAGCAATCTGATGGCTAATTTCATCGTTTCGGCTGGCGACATTTGTGAAACCTACGAATGCCTCGACCTGATCACTGCCAGCAAAAGTGGCGAAGGCGACTTTGACTACCAAGGCGCATTGGCCAATTTGGTGGCATACGCCAAAAAAAGCGGCGCCGATGGGGTCATCCACGTCCAATTCAATGAGCGCTCTGCCGTTGGCACCAAGAAGGTTTGCTTTCAAGACCAAACCATCACCGTCTTTGAAGTTCGCGCGTGGGGCACGATGATCAAGCTCAAGTCTTGACCCGTCTGCTGTACCGCCTGCTGCAGGCATATTTTTCGCATCAACCGACCCCCATGCTCGATCGGATTTACCGGTCGATGGGGGTGTTGGGCATTCACGCCTACCGGCGCTTGATCCGGCCGTGGATCGACAACGAATGCCAGTTTCAGGTGACCTGCTCTCAACTCACCCTCGAGTTGATTTCTGGCACGGAGCCTTTTTCATCGGTCAGTCGCCAATGTTTGCAGCGCTACTGCGAATGCAGCCGACCGTTCGACCGCATTCGCATCGGGGACGAAGTCACCTTCATCTCCACTTTAGGCCGAGAAGTTCCTGCCGAAGAAGTCGCGCCAGCGCTGCGCAAAATTTAAGACAGGCTTCACGAGGCATCCGCCCGATGCCAATGCCAATGCCAATGGCGTGGCGCGACTAACCTCCCCCATACGCACAAGACTGCAGCTGCTCCAGCGTGACGAAATCGAGCGCGCGCTGGTGCGTGGACTCTAAAAAAACAGGGGGCGCCACACCGGCGTTCAATGCTTCTCGCCAGCGCATGGCGCACAGGCACCAACGGTCATCGGGCTTCAGGCCATGAAAGCGGTGCTCAGGCCGTGGCGTCATCAAGTCGTTGCCACGCAACTTTGAGAACTGCAAGAACTCGGCCGTCATGCGCGCGCAAATCACGTGCGAGCCCGAATCGTCTTCGCGTGTATTGCAACAGCCATCGCGAAAGTAACCGGTCAACGGATCAAAAGAACACGAACGCAAGGGCTCGCCCAGCACGTTAAGGGCAGATGCAGTCAAAAAATCAGACATGAAGAAAGGTCTCGTGGTTCGGTGGGATACCCGTTTGAAGGCACACTCAATGCGAAGTTATACATCCAGTCGGCTAGAAAAACCCGACCCAATTACGGAGCAGTGCCTTGCGGGCCAAATTTTCAGAACGTCTTGCTAGTCTGTCAGAGGGCGATATTTCGGCCATCATTCAAATGGCTTGGGAAGATCGGACTGCCTTTGAAACCATTCAGCAACGCATGGGCTGGTCTGAGCCAGAGGTCATCCGCCTCATGCGCCACGAGCTTCAGCCCAACTCTTTTCGGTTGTGGCGCAAGCGCATGAAGGGCCGCATCACCAAGCACCGCGCACTCAGAAGTCCAGACATCAAATATGAAGACCGCAGGGTGGCCAATCACCGCCGCGCGAATTGCTGATGAGGCGTGCTCAACGCAGCGGCGTCACGCCAAAAAATTGCAATGCACTGCGCAAAAGCGCTTGCTGCCCTGCGGGGGTTCCCCCCTCACTCCAGCCCATGTCCGCCGGCATCTGGAAACCTTTGCTGGCAGCAAATTGTTGCGCTGTTTGAACTTTTAAGGGGCCAAGGAAAGCGCCATGCGCCACCTCATCGAAGTACTGAATTTCGAGTTGGGCATTGTGTTGGGGCTGCACTTTTTCTGCCCATTGAATCGTGGTCAGCATGGTTCCAGAGGGGCTTGCTTGACTGCAATTGTCGGCCGTTCCATTGGGAGCATCGGCAATTTTTAGGGTGAACCGGCATGGGTCAGAAATCATCCACCGGCGCTGTCCCACACGCGCTCCCAGATCATCTTCCTTGCCAAACGCAATGCGCACGGGAACCCGAATCTCCCAGGGGTAACCCATGCCAACAGGTGTGGGCGCCTCGGAGAAAACGCCCTTGACATGTTGGGGATCTACCACCGCGGCCAAATTGAGCACCACCGATGCGCCATTTGAAATGCCATAAAGATAGATCCTTTGGACATCTACATCTTGTCGGGTCAATGCCCATTGGTAAGCCTGCAGCGCCACTTTGTAAAGCATCATTTGCCGGTAAGCATTGCCAGTACGCGGTGGAACACCATTGTGTTTGTAGGCATCAAAAATCAAAGTGGCCATGCCGCTTGCAAAGAATGCATTCGTGATGGCCTCGGCATCAGCCCGCCCGCCACCGCCATGCACGGCGATGAGCAATGGCGGTTTTTTTGAATCTGCGCGGGCTGCTGGAATTTTGAAAGACACACTGGGATGACACGGGTCAAAGCCTGACAACTCCCCGGTGACCGCCATGCCAACCACCGTGGGGCGCTTGATGACCTCCGGCTTGCACTGACCCTGCTCAAGCGTGACCGACTGAGCAAAAGCAGAAAACGTTGCCGTTGCAAATGTCAAGACCAGCCATTTGTTGAGGTGTTTAATGTGCTTCATGTCGTTGAATCTCCGATCAACCTTGTCGGCATTTCAGATGAATGCACCGAGGGATGATCAACGGATGGGAATTTTCAGGTGATCCTAGTGTGGATCAATGCCAACCGCAATGCCCCAGCCCACATGAGGGGGAAAGCACCTGGCCTAACTCGACATAGGGCGCATTTGAAATATCCTGTCCAAAGCTTTTCAGAAGCCGCCCGCAACCTTATTCCACGCCGAGTTGATGACCGTTTTGCCCCACACCCTGTCGCCCTACCTGTTGCGCGAACTGCGCTCTGACCATGCTGGCGAGACAGGCGCGGTCTACATTTACAAAGGCATTGAAACTGTTGCCCAATGGCGCGGCGATGTTGAACTGATCAACTTTGCCAAAGCGCATGGCGCCACCGAATCCGACCACTTAAACGAAGTGACAAAATGGCTCCCGCCTTCACAGCAAAGCCTTCTGCTGGGGCCTTGGCGATGTGCCGGATGGCTGACGGGCGCTTTACCGGCTCTTTTTGGACGCCGAGCGGTTTACACCACGATTGCGGCGGTTGAGACCTTCGTTGACCAACATTACCAGCAGCAAATCGACCATCTTCATGAGGTGGAGGGCCCTCCAGGTTTGCTGCCGCTTTTGCTGCGGTGCCAAGCCGACGAGCAGCACCACCGCGACGAGTCGGCGGCGCTGGCTGGCGACCACATCGGGTTGTTGTTGCGGGCTTGGTGCTGGACGGTCGGATGGGGGTCATCCATGGCCGTGGTCTTGGCTCGCCGGATTTGATGTCTTCTGTTGGACCACGTGGCGACCTTTCTCGTCATTGAATAAACAATCCTCAGCCTCGCTTCTATGAACAACCCTGAATTCAAAATTTTGTTTGTCTGCATGGGCAACATCTGCCGCAGCCCAACGGCCGAAGCCGTCTTTCACCACAAATTGGCTGAGCGCCGTTTGTTGCACAAAGTCAAAGTGGATTCTGCAGGGACACACAACTACCACCCCCACTCACCGCCGGATGAGCGCAGCCAAAAGCACGCCCTGAAAAGAGGCTATGACTTGTCTCGTTTGAGGGCCCGAGCGGTGGTTGAAACCGACTTTGAAGAATTTGATTTGCTGCTGACGATGGACTGGGACAACCGCGCCCTGCTTGAAGAAAGATGCCCTGCACAGCACCAACACAAGATTCGGGGCTTGGCTGAATTTTTGCAAACCACATCCGCGTCGGTCATACCCGACCCCTATTACGGCGGGGAGCAAGGGTTTGAGCAGGTCCTGGATTTGATCGAAGAATCCAGCGAGGGTCTTTTGAAATGGGTCACGCAAAAGGTGGAAGCATGAATTCAGCCCCTACCGCCGTCATTGAACTGCGCGATTTACAACTCACCACCGACATCGGAAGTTACGGCCCCAACGACACGCGGCCAGATGTGCATCTGCTGGATTTGACGCTCGGCATCGCAGTCCATCAAGTCGTCATTGACCAAGATGGCATGTCGCATGTGTTTGATTACGACCCACTGATTGTCGAAATCGACCGGCTCGCCGCAGACGGTCACTATGAAACGCAAGAGCGGCTGATCACGCGCATTGCGAGTGCCTGTGCCGCTCACCCCGCCATCCAGCACATCGAGATTGCCCTGAGAAAGTCACTCGTGCGATCGGGCAATGGGTCGTTGGGCGTTCGCCTGAAACTGGATGAGCACGCAACCGATGCGCTGCGCGTGAAGACTTGATGGCGAAGGGTAGAAACGCACCAACCCACGAAGCCATTCGCGCTTCTTTGAGACAAAGAAAAAGCGCCTAGAGTTTCCTCTAAGCGCTTGATTTCACTGGGTATTTTTGGTGGGCAGTACAAGTTTCGAACTTGTGACCCCTGCAGTGTGAATGCAGTGCTCTACCCCTGAGCTAACCGCCCTATCGCGTTTCGGCGAAGACCCAAATTATGGCACAAATTTTGGCCCATTTAAGGCCCTGATCGCCAAAAATTGCCTCTGGTGGGACTGCTGTTGGGTCAGGCGGCTTGGGCTTGGCGCCAGACGGTTTTGCCGCCGCTGGATTTGTCCATCTGCGTCAACACGTCCTCGTGCGCCACCAGTTCTTGGGCATTGGCCGACAACACGGGCAACTCAAAACGGCTCAGGTCCACCGGGGCCACGGCGGTGCGGGCATCGGCTGGGGCATCGCCCGCATCGATCAGCAGGGCCTCTTGGCCCCGGGTCATGTTGATGTAGACGTCGGCCAACAATTCGGCATCGAGCAAAGCGCCGTGCAAGGTGCGGCCTGAGTTGTCCACCTCCAACCGGTCGCACAGCGCGTCCAGGCTGTTGCGCTTGCCCGGAAACATTTCTTTGGCCATGACCAAGGTGTCGATCACCCCACCGACATAGGCCTTGAAGGGTTTTTTGCCCACGCGCTCGAGCTCTTTGTTTAAAAAGCCCACGTCAAATGCGGCGTTGTGGATGATGATTTCAGCGCCACTCAGGTAGTTGAGGATGTCGTCGGTCAGCTCGGCAAATTTGGGCTTGTCGCGCAAAAACTCGTTGCTGATGCCGTGCACTTTCAGCGCGTCTTCGTGGCTGTCGCGCTCGGGGTTGAAATAAAAGTGCAAGTTGTTGCCGGTGAGTTTGCGGGCATACAGCTCAACGCAACCCAGCTCGATGATGCGGTCCCCACCTTCGGCCGACAGGCCTGTGGTTTCGGTGTCCAGAACGATTTGGCGCATGTCTTTGGGCTCTGACGGTTCAGTGGTTTTCTTTGGCGTGGTTGATGGTGTAACGCGGAATCTCGATCACCAGGTCTTGCTTGGCCACAAAGGCTTGGCAGCTCAGGCGCGAGTTGGGCTCGAGGCCCCAAGCGCGGTCCAGCAGGTCTTCTTCGGTTTCTTCCATCTCGTTGAGGCTTTTGAAGCCTTCGCGCACCACCACGTGGCAGGTGGTGCAGGCCGCGCTCATGTCGCAGGCGTGCTCGATGTTGATGTCGTTGTCTAGCAGGGCTTCGCAAATGCTGGTACCCGCGGGCACGGTGATGCTGGTGCCGTTGGGGCAGTATTCGGTGTGAGGCAGAATTTTGATGACGGGCATGGGGGTCAGATCAATGAAGGGTTGCCGTGGTGTTTACAAAGCCTGGATATTTTGTCCGGCCAGGGCTTTTTGAATGCTGTGGTTCATGCGCTCGGCGGCAAAGGCTTCGGTGCCTTTGGCCAGGGCTTGGGTGCAGTCTTCCAGTGCTTGTGCGTCTTGCTCGGTTTGCACCGCGCTTTGCAGGGCCATCATGAGTGCGTCGATGGCTTGGCGCTCTTGGGCTTGCAACAGGTGGCCATCGGCCTGCAAGGCGCTGCGGGTGGCCAGCAGCATGCGGTCGGCGTCTACCCGCGCCTCGACCAGCGCGCGCGCTTTCATGTCGGCTTGGGCGGTGCTGAAGCTGTCTTGCAGCATGGCGGCAATTTGTTCGTCGCTCAGGCCATAAGACGGTTTGACGTCGATGCGGGCTTCAACCCCACTCATTTGTTCTTTGGCGCCCACGCTCAGCAGGCCATCGGCATCGACCGTGAAAGTCACGCGAATGCGCGCCGCACCCGCCGCCATGGGCGGAATGCCCCGCAGCTCAAAGCGGGCCAGGCTGCGGCAGTCTTGCACCAGATCGCGCTCGCCTTGCACCACGTGCAGCGCCAGCGCGGTTTGGCCGTCTTGGTAGGTGGTGAAGTCTTGCGCCATGGCGGTGGGAATGGTCTGGTTGCGCGGAATGATGCGCTCGACCAAGCCGCCCATGGTTTCGATGCCCAAAGACAAGGGAATGACATCCAGCAACAACAACTCACCAGCCGCGTTGTTGCCCGCCAGCTGGTTGGCCTGAATGGCGGCGCCCAAGGCCACCACTTCGTCGGGGTTGAGGTTGTTCAAAGGGGCTTGACCAAAAAACTCGGCCACCGCGTGCTGAATTTGCGGCATGCGGGTAGAGCCCCCCACCATGACCACGCCTTGCACATCGTCTTTGCCCAGTTGCGCGTCGCGCAGAGCTTTACGCACGGCGGTGATGCAGCGTGCCGTGAGGGCTTGGGTGGCTTGCTCGAAGTCGGTGCGGCTCACCTGCACGGCCAAGGCACCGCTGGACAAAGCCACCGATAAATTGACCGAGGTGGCCTGCGTCAGGGCTTCTTTGGCGGCGCGGGCTGCGGCCTTGAGCACAGTTTTGTCTTCGGCCGTGACTGCCTGCAAGGCGGGCTGTTGGGCCATGGCCCAGTCGGCCAAGGCTTGGTCGTAGTCGTCGCCACCAAGCGCCGAGTCGCCGCCGGTGGACAAGACCTCAAACACGCCTTGCGTGAGGCGCAACACCGAGATGTCGAAAGTGCCACCGCCCAAGTCAAACACGGCATAAACGCCTTCACTGGCGTTGTCCAGTCCATAGGCAATGGCCGCTGCGGTGGGCTCGTTGATCAAGCGCAGCACATTCAAGCCAGCCAGTTGGGCGGCGTCTTTGGTGGCTTGGCGCTGGGCGTCGTCAAAGTAGGCGGGCACGGTGATGACCGCGCCATACAGGTCGTCGTTGAAGGTGTCTTCGGCCCGGTAGCGCAGTGTGGCCAAAATTTCAGCACTGATCTCCACTGGCGACTTGGCGCCCTGCACCGTCTCGATGCTGAGCATGCCGGCGTCGGTGTTGCTGAACTGGTAGGGCAATTTGCTGCGGTCTGCGATGTCGTTCAGGCCGCGCCCCATAAAGCGCTTGACAGAAGCGATGGTGTTGACCGGGTCGGTGGCCGCGGACTGCACCGCGTCAAAACCAATTTGGCGGCCCTGCCCGGGCATGAAGCGCACGACCGAGGGCAAGATGACTCGACCGTCGTCGTCAGGCAAACACTCGGCTACGCCGTTGCGCACCGAGGCCACCAAGGAGTGGGTGGTGCCCAAGTCGATGCCCACGGCAATGCGGCGCTGGTGGGGATCGGGCGATTGACCCGGTTCGGAGATCTGCAGTAAGGCCATGGGTAATCAGAACTATTCAGGTCAAGTCAATCGGTCGAGTTTAGCGTTCACTTCTTGCATGAAACGTTCAATGAACATGAGCGCCCTCACCTGCCCCACGGCTTGCGCGGGGGCTTTGGCCACATCCAGCAAACGCGCCAGTTCTTGCAACACTTGGCGCTGCTCTGTGGCCACTTCATCGGCCAACGTTTCGAGGGCTGGGGCGCTCTGGGTGTCGTCCAGGGTTTCTCGCCAAGTCATTTGCTGCATGAGAAATGCGGCGGGCATGGCGGTGTTGTTCTCGGCCTGCACCGGTGCGCCTTGCAGTTCACACAGATAAGCGGCGCGCTTCAGGGGGTCTTTGAGGCGCTGATAGGCCTCGTTGATGCGCACCGACCACTGCATGGCCACGCGCTGAGCGGCGGCACCTTCGGCGGCAAAACGGTCGGGGTGGGCTTCGCGTTGCAGGGCTTTCCAGCGGGCGTCGAGTTGCGCCCGGTCTTGTGCGTACTGCACCGGCACATCGAACAACTCAAAGTCGTTGGCTTGCAGCGAGATCACACGCGGAACGACTCACCGCAGCCGCAACGGTCGCGTTCGTTGGGGTTGTTGAAGCGGAAACCTTCGTTCAGGCCTTCGCGCACAAAGTCGAGCTCGGTGCCGTCAATGTAGGCCAGGCTTTTGGGGTCGACCAGCACCTTCACGCCATGGCCCTCAAAGACCACGTCTTCGGGGGCGATTTCGTCGACGTATTCGAGTTTGTAGGCCAAGCCCGAGCAGCCTGTGGTCTTGACGCCCAAGCGCACGCCTACGCCCGAGCCTCTTTTGGCCAGGTAGCGGGTGACGTGACGGGCCGCGGCGGCAGACAGTGAGATGGCCATGTCAGTTCAGGTGTTTCTTTTTGTAGTCGTCCACTGCGGCCTTGATGGCGTCTTCGGCCAAGATGGAGCAATGGATCTTGACGGGTGGCAGCGCCAGCTCTTCAGCGATTTGGCTGTTCTTCAGGGCCGCCGCTTCGTCCAGCGTTTTGCCCTTGACCCACTCGGTCACCAGCGAGCTGGAGGCGATGGCCGAGCCGCAGCCGTAGGTCTTGAAGCGCGCGTCTTCGATCACGCCGGTTTGGGGGTTGACCTTGATTTGCAGCTTCATGACGTCACCGCAAGCGGGCGCGCCGACCATGCCGGTGCCCACAGTGTCGTCACCCTTGTCAAAAGAGCCCACGTTGCGGGGGTTTTCGTAGTGGTCAACCACTTTTTCAGAATATGCCATGGTGTTTCTCCGTTATCAGTGGGCGGCCCACTGGATGGTGCTCAAGTCGATGCCGTCTTTGTGCATTTCCCACAAGGGGCTGAGTTCGCGCAGTTTGGCCACGTTTTCGCGGATGGTCTTGATCGCGTAGTCAATGTCTTCTTCGGTGGTCCAGCGGCCAATCGTCATGCGCAAGCTGCTGTGGGCCAGCTCGTCGCTGCGGCCCAAGGCGCGCAGCACATAGCTGGGCTCTAAGCTGGCCGAGGTGCAGGCCGAGCCCGAGGACACCGCCAAACCTTTGATGCCCATGATCAACGACTCGCCTTCAACAAAGTTGAAGCTCATGTTGATGTTGTGCGGCACGCGCTGGGTGGCGTGGCCGTTCAAAAACACTTGCTCCATGTCGCTCAGGCCGTTGATCAGGCGGTCGTGCAGTGCACGGGCCTTGGCGTTGTCTTGCGCCATTTCAAGCTTGGCAATGCGAAACGCCTCGCCCATGCCCACGCACTGGTGGGTGGGCAAGGTGCCCGAGCGCATGCCGCGCTCATGACCGCCGCCGTGCATTTGTGCTTCGAGGCGAATGCGGGGCTTGCGGCGCACATACAAAGCGCCAATGCCTTTGGGGCCATAGGTTTTGTGCGAGGCGAGGCTCATCAAGTCAATGGGCAATTGGGTCATGTCGATGTCGACCTTGCCTGTGGCTTGAGCGGCATCGACATGGAACACGATGCCTTTTTCGCGGCACAGGTTGCCAATGGCCGTGACGTCTTGGATGACACCGATTTCGTTGTTCACGAACATCACGCTGATCAAGATGGTGTCAGGACGAATGGCGGCCTTGAGCGCGTCCATGTTCAACAGGCCATCGGCCTGCACATCCATGTAGGTGACCTCAAAGCCTTGGCGCTCTAACTCACGCATGGTGTCGAGCACGGCTTTGTGTTCGGTTTTGACGGTGATCAGGTGCTTGCCACGCGACTTGTAAAAGTGCGCTGCGCCTTTGATGGCGAGGTTGTTGGACTCGGTGGCGCCACTGGTCCAGACGATCTCGCGGGGGTCAGCCCCAATCAATTCGGCCACGTATTCACGGGCTTTTTCGACGGCGGCTTCGGCCTCCCAGCCCCAAGCGTGGCTGCGCGATGCGGGGTTGCCAAAGTGCTCACGCAACCAAGGCACGATGGCGTCGACCACGCGGGGGTCGCAGGGGTTGGTTGCGCCGTAGTCGAGGTAAATCGGGAAATGTGGGGTGGTCATGTGGAAGACTTCTTTTGATTGATCAGAAAAAAGATCAGGGAACTAATCAGGATTTAGCAAACACGGTGCCCAACTCAAACACCGAATTAGGGCCGGTCACGCGGATGGGCTTGACCACCGGCATGGCGGAAATGGCGCGCTTGATGTGTGGCTTGGCGTCCACCACCAGGCCTTTGGCCAATTGGTCGTCCACCAGCTTTTGCAGCGAAACGGAGTCTAAGAACTCGACCATTTTGGAGTTGAGCGAGGCCCACAGGTCGTGCGTCATGCAACGACTGTCGCCGCCATGGCAGTTTTCTTTGCCGCCGCAGTGGGTGGCGTCAATGGGTTCGTCGACCGAGAGAATGATGTCGGCCACGGTGATTTCGGTGGATTTGCGTCCCAAGGTGTAACCACCGCCGGGGCCGCGGGTGGACTCGACCAAGTTGTGCCGGCGCAATTTGCCAAAAAGCTGCTCTAAATAAGAGAGCGAAATTTGTTGTCTCTGGCTGATGGCCGCCAAAGTGACGGGGCCTGCGTCTTGACGCAAAGCCAAATCGATCATGGCGGTGACGGCAAAACGGCCTTTGGTGGTGAGACGCATGGCAGGCTCCTGGTGGTTGAAAGTTCGGCCCAGACCCTGCGACCGCAGGTTCCCGACTAAACGAGTCAAGTATAACGCAATCCCGATCAAAACACTCGGGTTAAAGGGTTATTCAGGCCCGAATCAAAGGCACCACGTTGTCGCCCCCCGGCGCCCCAAAGGCTTGCGCCTTGAGGATGCCCAACTGGTCACGCACTTGGGCGGCTTTTTCGAACTCGAGGTTGCGGGCGTGCTCCATCATTTGCTTTTCGAGCTGCTTGATGGCGCGGGCAATGTCTTTTTCGCTCATGTCCTCAACCGCGGCCCGCTGCAGCGCGGCTTGCTCTAACCGTTCGGCTTCTTTGCCCGACTTTTCGCTGTAAACGCCGTCAATCAGGTCTTTGACCCGCTTCACAATGCTTTGGGGCTTGATGCCGTGCGCCTCGTTGTGCGCGATTTGCTTGATGCGACGACGCTCGGTCTCGCCCATGGCTTTTTTCATGGACTCGGTGATGCGATCGGCATACAAAATGGCGCGCCCGTTCAGGTTGCGGGCAGCACGGCCAATGGTTTGAATCAGGCTGCGCTCGGCGCGCAAAAAGCCTTCTTTGTCGGCGTCCAAAATGGCCACCAGCGAGACCTCGGGAATGTCCAGCCCCTCGCGCAGCAGGTTGATGCCCACCAGCACATCAAATGTGCCCAAGCGCAGGTCGCGCAAAATCTCGACCCGCTCCACGGTGTCCACATCGCTGTGCAGATAGCGCACCTTCACACCGTTGTCAGTGAGGTAATCGGTGAGCTGCTCGGCCATGCGTTTGGTCAGCGTGGTGATCAGCACCCGCTCGTGTTTGTCGACCCGAATGCGGATTTCTTGCAACACATCGTCAACCTGATGCGTGGCGGGGCGCACTTCCACCAGCGGGTCCACCAGGCCTGTGGGGCGCACCACTTGCTCGACCACTTTGCCCGCGTGCGTTTTTTCGTAGTCGGCTGGGGTGGCCGAAACAAAAATGCATTGGCGCATGCGCTTTTCAAATTCTTCGAATTTAAGGGGCCGGTTGTCGAGTGCACTGGGCAGCCTGAAGCCATATTCGACCAGCGTGGTTTTGCGAGCTTTGTCGCCGTTGTACATGGCGTTCAGCTGGCCAATCATCTGGTGGCTTTCGTCCAAAAACATGATGGCGTCAGGCGGCATGTAATCGGTCAGCGTGCTGGGTGGGTCGCCGGGCGCGGCGCCCGACAAGTGGCGGGTGTAGTTCTCAATGCCTTTGCAGTGGCCCACCTCAGACAACATTTCGAGGTCAAAGCGGGTGCGTTGCTCGAGCCGCTGGGCCTCGACCAACTTGCCCATGCCCACCAGCTCTTTCAGGCGTTGCGCCAGTTCAACCTTGATGGTCTCAACCGCAGCCAGCACTTTGTCGCGCGGGGTCACGTAATGGCTCGAGGGGTAAACGGTGAAGCGCGGAATCTTTTGCCGAATGCGCCCGGTGAGCGGGTCAAACAGTTGCAGGCTGTCGATCTCGTCGTCGAACAGTTCAATGCGGATCGCCAGCTCGGAGTGTTCGGCCGGAAACACGTCGATGGTGTCGCCGCGCACGCGAAAGTGGCCTCGGCTGAACTCCATGTCGTTGCGCTGGTATTGCATGCGAATCAGTTGCGCAATGACATCGCGCTGGCCCAGCTTGTCGCCGGTGCGCAGCGTCATGATCATGCGGTGGTAGCTCTCGGGCTCGCCAATGCCGTAAATGGCAGAGACGGTGGCCACAATCACCACATCGCGTCGCTCCATGATGCTTTTGGTGCACGAGAGCCGCATTTGCTCAATGTGTTCGTTGATGGCGCTGTCTTTTTCAATGAACAAATCGCGCTGCGGCACATAGGCTTCGGGCTGGTAATAGTCGTAGTAGCTGACGAAATACTCGACCGCGTTCTTGGGAAAAAACTCGCGGAACTCGCTGTACAACTGCGCGGCCAGAGTTTTGTTGGGCGCAAACACGATGGCCGGCCGCCCCAGCTGAGCGATGACGTTGGCCATGGTGAAGGTTTTGCCCGAGCCGGTCACACCCAACAAGGTCTGAAACACCTCACCGTCTTGCACCCCTTCAACCAATTGCGCAATGGCCGCAGGCTGGTCGCCGGCCGGTGGGTAGGGTTGGTAGAGCTCAAAGGGCGAGCCGGGGTAGCTGACAAATGTGCCTGCCGCGTACTTTTCGGCATCGGGAATGGCTTCGACTAAGGGGGATTCAGACACGGGTTGGATCTTTTGTGTGGGCGGTCGGCTCAAATCGGGCGGCGGGGACCGTTAAAATCAGGGTCAACCCGAAAGCCTAACCGAGGATCGGGTTTCCTGCCAACACTGAACACAATCCAAGGACTTTTCATGTCTCTGTTTTCCGCCGTCGAAATGGCCCCCCGCGACCCGATCTTGGGCCTGAACGAACAATTCAACGCCGACACCAACCCCAACAAAGTGAACTTGGGTGTGGGCGTGTATTTCGACGACAACGGCAAATTGCCTCTGCTGCAGTGCGTCCAAGCCGCAGAAAAAACCATGATGGCCACCCCCACCGCCCGCGGTTATCTACCGATTGACGGCATCGTGGCCTATGACAACGCGGTCAAGGCTTTGGTCTTTGGCGCTGACTCCGATGTGGTGAAGTCGGGCCGCGTGTCGACGGTTCAGGCCATTGGCGGCACCGGCGGCCTGAAGATTGGTGCAGACTTTTTGAAAAAGGTCAGCCCCAAGGCCAAGGTCATGATCTCGGACCCCAGCTGGGAAAACCACCGCGCCATTTTTATCAACGCGGGTTTTGAAGTCGAGTCTTACACCTACTACGACGCGGCCAAACGCGGCGTGAACTTCGAGGGCATGTTGGCCAGCCTGAACGCGGCCGCCGCCGGCACCATTGTGGTGTTGCACGCTTGCTGCCACAACCCCACTGGCTATGACATCACCGATGCCCAATGGGACCAAGTGATTGCCGTGGTCAAGGCCAAAGGCCTGACCGCATTTTTGGACATGGCTTACCAAGGCTTTGGCCATGGCATTGCCGAAGACGGCGCTGTGATTGGCAAGTTTGTGGCCGCGGGCCTGAACATTTTTGTCTCAACCTCTTTCTCCAAGAGCTTCAGCCTGTACGGCGAGCGCGTGGGCGCCCTGTCGGTGGTGGCCACAGACAAAGAAGAAGCCTCGCGCGTGCTGAGCCAACTGAAAATCGCCATTCGTACCAACTACTCCAACCCGCCCATTCACGGCGGTGCGGTGGTGGCCGCGGTGCTGAACAACCCCGAGCTGCGCGCCCAGTGGGAACAAGAGTTGGCAGAGATGCGCGTGCGCATCAAGGCCATGCGCCAAAAGCTGGTCGATGGCTTGAAGTCCGCCGGCGTGAAGCAAGACATGGGTTTCATCACCCAGCAAATCGGCATGTTCAGCTACTCGGGCCTGACCAAAGACCAAATGGTGCGCTTGCGCAGCGAGTTTGGCGTGTACGGCACCGACACCGGCCGCATGTGCGTGGCGGCACTGAACAGCAAGAATATTGACTATGTTTGCGCTGCAATCGCCAAAGTCATCTAAATTGACTGACATCAAGCTTTCAACCGCCCCAGACGGGGCGGTTTCTTTTTGGGCGCGTCAGGAAAGTGACTGCTGATTAGGGTGTTGACTCGAAAAATAAAGGGTTGCGTCCTGTAGTATTGCTGCACCGCACCAAAATGCCCTCTCCCAGGAAAACGTCCACATGCTTTACCAGATCTTCGAAACTCAGCGCTCGATCATGGAACCCTTTTCCGATCTGGCGCAGGCAGCGGCCAAGCTTTACAGCAATCCGCTGAACCCACTGTCGCAAACCCCTCTGGCCCAACGCGCTTCGGCCGGTTATGCCTTGATGCACCGCTTGGGCAAAGACTATGAAAAGCCAGAATTTGGCATCAAAACGGTAAAGGTCAACAAGACCGATGTCGCCATTCATGAGCGCATTGAAATCAACAAGCCTTTTTGCGAGCTGCGCCGCTTCAAGCGCTTTTCAGACGACCCCGCCACCCTGACCCAACTCAAAGGCCAACCGGCTGTGCTGATCGTGGCACCTTTGTCGGGCCACTACGCCACTTTGCTGCGCGACACCGTTCGCACCATGTTGCAGGACCACAAGGTCTACATCACCGACTGGAAAAACGCCCGCTTGGTGCCCCTGTCGGAAGGCGAGTTCCACCTGGATGACTATGTCAGCTACGTGCAGGAATTCATTCGCCACTTGCAGTCTATTTATGGCAACTGCCACGTGGTCAGCGTGTGCCAGCCCACGGTGCCAGTGTTGGCTGCGGTGTCTTTGATGGCCAGCCGAGGCGAAAAAACGCCTCTCACCATGACCATGATGGGCGGCCCCATTGACGCTCGCAAGTCGCCCACTTCGGTGAACAACTTGGCCACCAACAAGAGCTTTGAGTGGTTCGAGAACAACGTGATTTACCGCGTGCCGCCCACCTTCCCCGGTGCCGGTCGCCGCGTGTACCCCGGCTTCTTGCAGTACACCGGTTTTGTGGCCATGAACCCCGACCGCCATGCCACCAGCCACTACGACTTTTTCAAAGACCTGATCAAAGGTGACGACGCCAGCGCCGAAGCCCACCGCAAGTTTTACGACGAGTACAACGCGGTGCTCGACATGGACGCTGACTACTATTTGGAAACCATTCAAACCGTTTTCCAAGACTTCAAGTTGGTCAATGGCACTTGGGATGTCAAGGGTGTAGACGGCAAGGTTGAACGCGTTCGCCCTCAAGACATCAAGCGCACCGCCTTGCTGACGGTTGAAGGCGAGTTGGACGACATTTCCGGCTCGGGCCAGACCCGCGCGGCGCAAGATTTGTGCAGCGGTGTGCCCGCATCTGAGCGTCAGCACATGGAAGTCAAGGGCGCAGGCCACTATGGCATTTTCAGCGGCCGCCGCTGGCGCGAAATTGTCTACCCTCAGGTGGTCAAGTTCATCCAGAGCCACGCCCCCAAAGCGGGCGGTGTGAAAGCAGCGCCTGTTAAAGCAGTTCCAGCCAAAGCAGCGACAGTCAAGGCAGCCCCGGCCAAAAAGGTGATGAAAACTGCAGCCAAAACTGCAGCCAAAACTTCAGTAAAGGCAACCAGCAAGGCTGCGGCCAAGCCCGCAGTGAAAGCCGCTGCCAAAGCCACCCCTGCGGTTAAAACCGCTTGGGTCCAGACGAAGTCCAAAGCCTGAGGCTTATGCCCGCTTCGCCCCCCAGAGCGCCTGAAACCCAGGCGCTTTTTCAATGGCTGAACAACGCTTTGCCGCAAACCCAGTGCACGCGTTGCGGCTTTCCCGACTGCGCCAGTTACGCCAGCGCCATGGCCGAGGGGAAGGCGCCCATCAACCAATGCCCGCCCGGAGGACAAGCGGGCATTGAACGCTTGGCCGCATTGACGGGCCAACCGGTTCAGCCCTTGAACCCCGCGCACGGCGTGGAAGGCCCTCGGCATGTGGCCATCATCGACGAGGCTTGGTGCATTGGCTGCACGCTGTGCATCAAGGCTTGCCCGACCGATGCGATTTTGGGCGCCAACAAAATGATGCACACCGTCATCGAGCCTTGGTGCACAGGGTGTGAGCTGTGCATTCCGGTGTGTCCTGTCGACTGCATTGCGCTTGAAAATGTGACCGCCACAGCCACCGGTTGGGCCGCTTGGTCGCCCGAGCTGGCCCAAACAGCCCGCCACCGCTACGAAGACCGGCAGCAGCGTCTGGCCCGCGAAGCACTGCAACACCAAGAAAATTTGGTGGCCAAGGCCGAGCACAAACTGGCCGACCTGAACACGCAGAACACCCTGACCAAGCGCAGCGACAACCCCGCCGACATCGACCGCAAGCGCGCCATCATCGAGGCGGCACTCGCCAAAGCAAAAGCCCGCCAGACGGGTGCCTGACGGGCTTCGCATTGGATGACGGCGCGCGAGCGCCGCGCCAGTCGTTTCAGCAGCTTCAGTGTGCCGCCGCAGCCAAAGCGCCAAAGGCCTTGACCACCTCATCGGGCGCTTGCACCAATTCGATCAGCACCCCTTCACCGCCAATCGGAAACTCGTCGTTGCCTTTGGGGTGCAAAAAAGTGATGTCAAAACCAGCCGCACCCTTGCGGATGCCACCGGGCGCAAAGCGCACGCCTTGCTGCGACAACCACTCAACCGCCGCAGGCAAGTTGTCAATCCACAACCCGATGTGGTTGAGGGGCGTGGTGTGCACGGCAGGTTTTTTGTCGGGATCGAGCGGTTGCATCAAATCGACTTCAACCTTGAACGGGCCGCTGCCAATGGCGCAAATGTCTTCATCCACATTCTCGCGTTCGCTCTTGAAGGTGCCGGTCACTTCCAGACCAAACATCTCGACCCAGAGTTTTTGCAAGCGGCCTTTGTCAGGGCCCCCAATGGCGATTTGTTGCACGCCCAAGACTTTGAAGGGACGTGTCATTTACTCAAACTCCACAATCATTTGGTCCACGGTCAGTGATTCGCCTTTGGCGGCCACCACTTTTTTCACCACGCCATCTTGCGCGGCAAACAACACGTTTTCCATCTTCATGGCTTCGATCACCGCCACACGTTCGCCGGCTTGCACTTTTTGACCCGGCTGCACCGCCACGTCGACCAACAAACCGGGCATGGGTGACAAGACATAGCGGCTGAGGTCTGGCGGGGCCTTGAAGGGCATGAGTTGGTGCAGCTCGGCCATGCGCGGCGACATGACCAGTGCCTCGATGCGTGTGCCGTTGTGTTGCACCTGCAAGGCCAATGGGTTCTTCAACGTGCCCCGCTCGACTTGCGCGGTGAAAGGCTTGCCATTGCATTGGCCTTCGATGCGAATGTCGTTCAGGCGCGACTGGCTCTCGATGGCGTAGGTTTTGCCATTGACCTTGATTTGGGCCACACCCGGCTTGCCGGTGAACTCGTCCACATGCACTTGCAAGTAACGGTTTTGACCGCCTTGGCCCAGCTCGACCACCGCGTAGTCTTGACCGATTTGAACGTCATAACCGGGCAACTGGCCACTCAGATTGGCGGCACGTTGGCGTGACTTGCGGCGCACGAATGCGGCCAGCGCGGCCAAAAAGTCGTGGTCGTCATGGGGCACATCTTCAGCGCGGAAGCCCTTACCGTATTGCTCTGCAATGAAGCCGGTGTTGAAGTCTCCCGACACAAAACGGGGGTGCGCCAACAAGGCGGCTTGGAATGGGATGTTGGAGCTGATGCCGCGAATCACAAAGCCATTCAGGGCTTCGCGCATTTTGGCAATCGCGTCGTTGCGGTCTTTGCCGTGCACGATCAGCTTGGCGATCATCGAGTCGTAAAACATCGGGATCTCGCCACCGTCTTGCACGCCAGTGTCCACACGCACGCCCAACAAATCGGCGGTGTTGGCCTGGAACATGGATTGCTTGGGCGGCTGAAAGCGCACCAAGCGACCGGTGGAGGGCAAGAAGTTGCGGAACGGATCTTCGGCGTTAATGCGGCACTCGATCGCCCAGCCATTGCGCTGCACGTCTTTTTGCGCGATGGGCAATTTCTCGCCAGCAGCCACGCGGATCATCATCTCCACCAAGTCGAGGCCCGTGATGGCTTCGGTCACCGGGTGCTCCACCTGCAAGCGGGTGTTCATCTCGAGGAAGTAAAAGCTTTGGTCTTTGCCAACCACAAACTCAACCGTGCCTGCCGATTGGTATTTGACGGCCTTGGCCAACTGCACCGCCTGCTCGCCCATGGCTTTGCGGGTGGCATCGCTGATGAAAGGCGATGGCGCCTCTTCAATCACCTTTTGGTGGCGGCGCTGAATCGAGCACTCACGCTCGTTCAAATAGACCACGTTGCCGTGGCTATCGCCCAACACCTGAATCTCGATGTGGCGAGGTTCTTCGACAAATTTTTCGATGAACACACGGTCATCGCCAAAGCTGTTGCGCGCTTCGTTGCGGCAAGAGGTAAAGCCTTCCAAAGCTTCTTTGTCGTTGAAGGCCACGCGCAGGCCCTTGCCACCACCACCGGCGGAGGCTTTGATCATGACGGGGTAGCCAATGCCTTTGGCAATTTCAACGGCTTTCTCGGCAGTTTCAATCGCATCGTTCACGCCGGGGATGCAGTTCACACCGGCAGCGCCTGCCAATTTTTTGGACTCGATCTTGTCGCCCATGGCGGCAATAGAAAAGTGGCGGGGGCCGATGAAGGCAATACCCTCGTCTTCGCAGCGCTTGGCGAAATCGGCGTTCTCGCTCAAGAAACCATAGCCGGGGTGAATCGCTTGTGCGCCGGTCGACTTGGCAGCGGCAATGATTTTGTCGGCCACCAAATAAGACTCGCGCGAGGCGGCGGGGCCAATCAACACGGCCTCGTCAGCCAACATCACATGGCGTGCTTCTTTGTCGGCCTCAGAATAAACGGCCACGGTCTTGATGCCCATTTTGTGGGCTGTGGCAATGACGCGGCAGGCGATTTCGCCACGGTTGGCAATCAGGATTTTGGTAAACATCTTGTTCTTCTCCTTGGCAATCACAGTGGAATGTTCCCGTGCTTGCGCCATGGGTTTTCGATCTTCTTGTCTTTCAACATGACCAACGAGCGGCAGATGCGCTTGCGGGTTTCGTGCGGTTGAATCACATCGTCAATGAAGCCGCGCGCGCCTGCCACAAAGGGGTTGGCAAAGCGGGCTTTGTATTCGGCTTCTTTGGCGGCCAGTTTCTCGGGGTCGCCTTTGTCTTCGCGGAAGATGATTTCCACAGCGCCTTTGGCACCCATGACCGCAATCTCTGCGTTGGGCCAGGCAAAGTTCACGTCGCCACGCAAGTGCTTCGAAGCCATCACGTCATAAGCGCCACCATAGGCCTTGCGGGTGATGACGGTGATTTTGGGCACGGTGCATTCGGCGTAGGCGTAGAGCAACTTCGCGCCGTGTTTGATGATGCCGCCAAACTCTTGCGAAGTGCCGGGCATGAAACCGGGCACATCCACAAAGGTGATGACCGGGATGTTGAAGGCATCGCAAAAGCGCACAAAACGCGCTGCTTTGATGGAGCTCTTGATGTCCAAGCAACCGGCCAACACCAAAGGCTGGTTGGCCACGATGCCGACAGTTTGACCTTCCATGCGGGCAAAACCAATCAAGATGTTCTTGGCATAGTCGGGTTGCAGCTCAAAAAAGTCGCCATCGTCCACGGTTTTGACGATGAGCTCTTTCATGTCATAGGCTTTGTTGGGGTTCTCGGGCACCAAGGTGTCCAAGCTCATGTCCAAGCGGCCTGAAGGATCGCCGCTGGGGCGCACCGGGGCTTTTTCGCGGTTGTTCAGGGGCAGGTAGTTGTACAGACGGCGCAGCATCAATAGCGCTTCGACATCGTTTTCGAAGGCCATGTCGGCCACGCCGCTCTTGGTGGTGTGGGTCAGTGCGCCGCCCAGTTCCTCGGCGGTGACTTCTTCGTGGGTCACGGTTTTGACCACTTCGGGGCCCGTGACAAACATGTACGAGGTGTCTTTGACCATGAAGATGAAATCGGTCAGTGCAGGCGAATACACCGCACCGCCAGCCGATGGCCCCATGATCATGCTGATTTGAGGCACCACACCGCTGGCCATGACGTTGCGCTGGAACACGTCGGCATAACCGCCGAGCGAGGCCACGCCCTCTTGAATACGGGCACCGCCCGAGTCGTTCAAGCCGATCACAGGGGCGCCGACTTTCATGGCTTGGTCCATGATTTTGCAAATCTTCTCGGCATGCGTCTCAGACAAGGCGCCGCCGTAAACGGTGAAATCTTGGCTGAAGACAAACACCAAACGGCCATTGATCATTCCGTAGCCCGTGACCACGCCGTCGCCCGGAATCTTGTTGTCCTGCATGCCGAAGTCGGTGCAACGGTGCTCGACAAACATGTCCCATTCTTCGAAGGTGCCTTCGTCCAGCAAAACCTCCAGGCGCTCACGAGCGGTGAGTTTGCCTTTGGCGTGCTGTGCGTCAATGCGCTTTTGCCCGCCGCCCAAGCGGGCTGCGGCACGCTTTTTTTCCAGTTGTTCAATGATGTCTTGCATGGTGGCTCTCTTTTCTCCAGGAAGATTTCAAATTAACTCTGCGCCCGATAAGCACTGAGCAGTTGACGGGCAGCCGTTGACGCGGCCAATTGGCCGGCAGCGACTTGTTGGCTGATGGTGGGCAGCAGCGCTAGCACGCTCGGCTGGGTCCGAAAATTTTGTTTCAGCCCCGCGTTGATGCGCTCCCACATCCACGACAAGGCTTGCTGCTGGCGGCGGTTGGCCAGATGGCCGTGGCGGGTTTGCAATTGCCGAAACTCGGTCACGGTGTGCCAAAAAGCATCGACCCCTTGACCCAGCAAGGCGCTCAGCTGCACCACCTTGGGGTGCCACTGGGTGGTGTCGGCATGCGCATGTCCGGCGCTGCCGTGCATGCCCAACAGTTGCAAGGCACTGGTGATTTGCAGTTGGGCACGGGTGGCCGCCATGGCATCGATGTCGGCTTTGTTGATGACCACCAAATCGGCGATTTCCATGACGCCTTTTTTGATGGCCTGCAGATCGTCGCCGGCGTTGGGCAGTTGCATCAAAACAAACATGTCGGTCATGTTGGCCACCGCAGTTTCGGACTGGCCCACACCCACTGTTTCAACAATCACCACGTCGTAGCCAGCGGCTTCGCACACCAACATGGACTCGCGTGTTTTCTCGGCCACGCCGCCCAAAGTACCACTGCTGGGGCTGGGCCTGATGTAGGCCTTCTCGTGCACGCTGAGGTGCTCCATGCGGGTTTTGTCGCCCAAGATCGAGCCACCCGAAACCGTTGAAGAAGGGTCAACCGCCAACACCGCCACCCGGTGACCTTGGCCAATCAAATACAAGCCCAGCGCTTCGATGAAGGTGGATTTGCCCACGCCGGGCACCCCACTGATGCCCAAACGAAACGACTTGCCCGTGTGCGGCAACATCGCCGTGAGCAAGTCATCCGCCAACAGCCGGTGGTCCGCCCGGGTGGACTCCAACAGCGTGATGGCTTTGGCCATGGCTCGGCGCTGCTCAGCCGCTTGGCCTTGCAACAGCCCCTCGATCAACTGGGCAGGATTCACCCGATGGCCTTCTTGATTTGCTCCAGCACATCTTTGGCACTGACCGGAATGGGCGTGCCCGGACCGTAGATGCCTTTGACGCCGGCTTCGTAGAGCATGTCGTAGTCTTGGCGCGGAATCACGCCGCCCACGAACACGATGATGTCGTCGGCCCCTTGTTTCTTGAGCTCGGCAATGATCGCGGGCACCAACGTTTTGTGGCCGGCAGCCAAGGTGGACACGCCCACCGCATGCACGTCGTTTTCAATCGCTTGGCGCGCGCACTCTTCGGGGGTTTGGAAGAGCGGTCCCATGTCCACGTCGTAGCCCAAGTCGGCGAAGGCTGTGGCCACCACCTTGGCCCCACGGTCGTGGCCGTCTTGGCCCAATTTGGAAATCATGACGCGTGGGCGTCGGCCTTGCGCCTCTGCAAAGGCCGCAATGTCGGCCTTGAGTTGGTTCCAATATTCCATGGTGTCCCCCACATTTTCGCCATCGTCGTAGGCGGCGGCGTAAACGCCCGTCACCTTCTGCGTGTCGGCACGGTGACGGCCAAAAGCTTTTTCAAGCGCATCGGACACTTCGCCGACCGTGGCGCGCAGGCGGACCGCCTGAATGGACAAGTCCAGCAAGTTGCCCTGACCCGATTCGGCGGCGGCACTCAATGCGTCGAGTGCCGCTTGCACCTTGGCGCTGTCGCGGGTGGCACGGATTTTTTTCAGACGCTCGATTTGGCCATCGCGCACTTTGACGTTGTCAATCGACAAGGTTTCAATGGGGTCTTCTTTGGCCAACTTGTATTTGTTGACCCCCACAATCACGTCTTTGCCCGAATCGATGCGGGCCTGTTTTTCAGCGGCAGCAGCTTCAATCTTGAGCTTGGCCCAACCACTGCCCACAGCCTTGGTCATGCCGCCCATGGCTTCGACTTCTTCAATGATGGCCCACGCTTTGTCGGCCATCTCTTGGGTCAGGCTTTCCATCATGTAGCTGCCGGCCCAAGGGTCGATGACGTTGGTGATGTGGGTTTCTTCTTGAATGATGAGTTGGGTGTTGCGCGCGATGCGGGCACTGAACTCGGTCGGCAACGCAATGGCTTCGTCAAACGAGTTGGTGTGCAGCGACTGGGTGCCGCCAAACACCGCCGCCATGGCTTCGATGGTGGTGCGCACCACGTTGTTGTAGGGGTCTTGCTCGGTGAGTGACCAGCCCGAAGTTTGGCTGTGGGTGCGCAGCATCAGGCTCTTGGGGTTTTTCGCGTCAAAGCCCTTCATGATGCGGCACCACAAGAGGCGAGCGGCACGCATCTTGGCAATTTCGAGGTAGAAGTTCATACCCACCGCCCAGAAGAAGGACAGGCGACCCGCAAATTCGTCCACATCCATGCCCTTGGCGATGGCGGTTTTCACATACTCTTTGCCGTCAGCCAAAGTGAACGCCATTTCGAGCGCTTGGTTGGCGCCAGCTTCTTGCATGTGGTAGCCAGAGATCGAGATCGAATTGAACTTCGGCATGTTTTTGGCCGTGTATTCAATGATGTCGCCAATGATCTTCATGGACGGCTCGGGCGGGTAGATGTAGGTGTTGCGCACCATGAACTCTTTCAGAATGTCGTTCTGAATGGTTCCGCTCAATTTGTCTTGCGAGACACCCTGCTCTTCTGCCGCCACCACATAGCCTGCCAGCACGGGCAGCACCGCGCCGTTCATGGTCATCGAGACGCTGACTTTGTCGAGCGGAATCTCGTTGAACAAAATCTTCATGTCTTCCACCGAGTCAATCGCCACCCCGGCTTTGCCCACATCACCCGTCACACGGGGGTGGTCGGAGTCGTAGCCTCGGTGTGTGGCCAAGTCAAAAGCCACCGACACGCCCTGCCCGCCGGCGGCCAAAGCCTTGCGGTAAAAAGCGTTGGATTCCTCGGCTGTTGAGAAGCCGGCGTATTGGCGAATCGTCCATGGGCGCACCGCGTACATGGTGGCCTGTGGGCCGCGCAAAAACGGCTCAAAGCCTGGCAACGTGTTGGCGTAGGGCAGGTTTTGCGTGTCTGCGGCGGTGTAGAGCGGCTTGACCACGATGCCATCAGGCGTCTTCCAGTTCAAGGCGTTGACGTCGCCTTGGGGTGCCGATTTGACGGCAGCTTTTTGCCAGGCTTCTAAGTTGGAAGCGTTGAATTCAAAGGATTTGGACGTCATGGCGCAATGCTTTCGGGACAAAAATGGCTGGCTGCTATTTTGGCAGTTGGACAATGCCCAAACGCTGACAGGCATCGTGATTCATAATTATTGATGCAGAATATTTTAACCGGCTTACAATCTGGGCCATTGAAGATTTGCCTGAGATCGGCCAATTTGCATTCCTTTTGAGTACCCCACTGCCATGTCTGCCCTGTCCCTCGCGCCCCGCGCTCTTTACGAAGAAGTAGCTGAACTGCTGCGCCAGCGCATCTTTGCCCGCGAATTAGAGCCAGGCAGCTGGATTGACGAGTTGCGCATTTCCGAGGCCTTGGGCATCAGCCGCACCCCCCTGCGCGAAGCCCTGAAGGTGCTGGCCGCTGAGGGCTTGGTGACCATGAAGGTGCGCCGAGGTGCTTATGTGACCGAGGTCTCTGAAAAAGACTTGCGCGACGTTTATCACCTGTTGGCCTTGTTGGAGTCGGATGCGGCTCGGGTGGTGGCTGGGCATGCCAGCACCGAACAATTGGCCCAAATTCAGGCCCTGCACCAAGACCTGGAAAACGCCGCCAACGACCGCGATCGTTTTTTTCAGATCAACGAGGCTTTTCACTTACTGCTGCTGGAATTGGCCGACAACCGCTGGCGCGACCAAATGGTGGTTGACCTGCGCAAAGTGATGAAGCTGAACCGCCACAGCTCGTTGTTCAAACAGGGCCGCATTGAGCAGTCGATGGCCGAGCACCAGGCGATTGTGCAAGCCTTGGTGGCGCGCCAACCCGAGTTGGCCGCCGAGCGCATGTCGGCACACTTCATGAACGGCTTACAGGCCGCGCAATGATCGCTGTGGCTTGAGCGCTGCGTTTTGATCGCTGTTTTTTGTTCGAAGTGTCTTAATCCCTGCGTCTTGATCGTTCTGCCGTGATCCGTGGGGGGTGATCAGTCCGAGATGACCGCACCACGCGCCAAAGCGACGCGGGCCAATTGCGCAACTTCTCGGGGCGGTAAGGGCTTGAGTTTGTGGTCGCTCCAGACCTGACGCCACAATCGCCCGCCGCGTTGGCCGTGGTACAGCCCCAGCATGTGCCGAGCAATTGCATACCAAGGGCACCCGTCCTCGGCAAAAGCGCGTTCCATATAGGCCACCATCGCCTCTTCCACGGCTTCGCGGGTGGGCACAGCATGGTCATCGGCAAAAAACATGGCATCCCAACTGCCCAGCAACCACGGGTTGTAATAGGCCTCGCGCCCCACCATCACGCCATCGGCTTGTTGCAGGTGCTGCGCAATGTCGGCATTGGTCTTGATGCCTCCGTTGACCGCAATGAGCAAGTCCGGGAAATCTTTTTTGAGCTGGTATGCCAACTCGTAACGCAGCGGCGGAATTTCGCGGTTTTCTTTGGGGCTCAGGCCATCCAGCCAAGCGTTGCGCGCATGCACGATGAACACCTGACAACCCGCCTCGCTCACGGTGCCCACAAAATCGCGCACGAAGTCGTAGCTCTCGATGCGGTCAATGCCAATGCGGTGCTTCACTGTGACCGGAATGTCCACCACATCGCGCATGGCCTTGACCCCATCGGCCACGGTTTGGGGCTCGTTCATCAGGCAAGCCCCAAAAGCGCCCCGCTGTACGCGGTCTGAAGGACAACCGCAGTTCAGGTTGATCTCGTCATAACCCCACTCTTGACCGAGCTTGGCGGCATGCGCCAAATCGGCCGCATCGCTGCCGCCCAATTGCAAGGCCACCGGATGCTCTTCGGCATTGAAGCGCAAATGGCGCTGCACACTGCCATGGCGCAAAGCGCCGGTGGTCACCATCTCGGTGTAAAGCAGCGTGTGGCGGGTCAGCAGGCGGTGAAAAAAACGGCAGTGCCGGTCGGTCCAATCCATCATGGGTGCGACAGACAGACGCCAGCGTTGAGGGTCAGGAAATTGCATGGCGCCAATTATCCTTGCCCTACTTGCCTTTGACCTCATGAGGGGTGAACAAAAAAGGTAGCATGCGATTCGATTCACTTCATTTCAGGGAAAAACATGAGCAACGCAACCCTCTGGTGGTTGGTCGGCGGCCTGCTGGTGGCAGCCGAGCTGGTGAGTGGCACCTTTTATCTTCTGATGCTGGCCATTGGTGCAGCAGCCGCCGCACTCGCCGCGCACTTCGGGGCCAACTTGACGACACAACTGGCGATTGCCGCCTTGGTGGGAGGGTTGGCCGTGGTGCTGTGGCGGCAAAGCCGGTTGCGCCACGAAAAGGCTGAACCCAGCGAGCTGCATCTGGACATTGGTGAAACCTTGCAGGTAGACGCATGGGACGAGCAAGGCACGGCGCAAGTGAAACACCGGGGCGCCGCTTGGACCGCCATCAGCACGACCGACCAAGTCCCCGCACCGGGCTTGCACCGAATTCAAGCCATTCAAGGTAACCGTTTGGTACTTGAAAAAATCTGAACCATATTTTTAATAAAGGGAGCATTGAAATGGAAATCGCCATTCTTTTTTTGGTTATCGCTGTTTTATTCGTCATCAAAACCGTCAAGGTCGTGCCGCAACAGCACGCCTGGGTGGTGGAGCGACTGGGCAAGTACCACGCCAGCCTGACGCCCGGACTGAACTTTGTCGTGCCCTTTGTGGACAACGTGATCCAGAAACACAGTCTGAAAGAAATCCCACTGGATGTCCCCAGCCAGATTTGCATCACGCGTGACAACACGCAGCTGCAAGTGGATGGCATCTTGTACTTTCAGGTCACCGACCCCAAACTGGCCAGCTACGGTTCATCGAACTACATCGTGGCGGTCACCCAGTTGGCGCAAACCAGTCTGCGCAGCGTGATCGGCAAGCTCGAGTTGGACAAAACCTTTGAAGAGCGCGACATCATCAACGCCCAAGTGGTGGCGGCCATTGACGAGGCGGCGCTCAATTGGGGCGTGAAGGTGTTGCGTTACGAGATCAAAGACCTCACGCCACCCAGCGAAATCTTGCACGCCATGCAGTCCCAGATCACGGCCGAGCGGGAGAAGCGCGCCCTGATCGCCGCCTCTGAAGGGCGCCGCCAAGAGCAGATCAACATCGCCACGGGTGAACGCGAGGCCTTCATCGCCCGCTCCGAGGGCGAAAAACAAGCCGCCATCAACAAGGCCCAAGGCGATGCCGCAGCCATCACCGAAATGGCCGAAGCCACGGCGCAGGCCATCGAACGCATTGCCTCTGCCATTCGCCAACCCGGCGGCGAACAAGCCGTGCAACTGAAAGTAGCCGAACAGGCCGTGCAGGCCTACGCCAAAGTGGCTCAAGACGCCAAAACCACACTCATCGTGCCAGGCAACATGTCCGAAGTGTCGGGACTCATCGCCTCGGCCATGCAGATGGTCAGCACCGGCAAACAAGCCAGCCATTGATCAGCCCGCCATTGAGGCGCCACGGCACGCAGGTGCAGAAACAAAAAACCCGCCGAGGCGGGTTTTTTTGATGCCAGTGGCACGCTGATGTTGCCCGAGGGCAATCGCATCAGCCCATGTGCAAACCACCATTGACCGAGAAGTCAGCGCCGGTGGCGTAACCACCCTCTTCGCTGGCCAACCAAGCAATGATGGAGGCGATTTCGCTGGGCTTGCCCAAGCGCTTGACGGGCACGGTGGCCACAATTTTTTCCAGCACATCAGGACGAATGGCGTTCACCATGTCGGTCCCGATGTAGCCTGGAGAAACGGTGTTCACGGTCACGCCTTTGGTGGCCATCTCTTGGGCCAAAGCCATCGAGAAGCCATGCATACCGGCTTTGGCTGCCGAGTAGTTGGTCTGACCGGCTTGACCTTTTTCACCGTTCACCGAACTGATGTTGATGATGCGGCCCCAGCCTTTTTCGACCATATCGGCCACCACTTGCTTGGTCACGTTGAACATCGAGTCCAAGTTGGTGTTCATCACAGCGTCCCAGTCTTCGCGGCTCATTTTCAAGAACATGCGGTCCTTGGTAATGCCGGCGTTGTTGACCAACACGTCGATGCTGCCATGTTCGGCTTTGGTCTTGGAGAAGGCTTCCACGGTGGAATCCCAGTCACCCACGTTGCCCACCGAAGCGTAAAAAGTGAAGCCCAAAGCTTTTTGCTCGTCCAGCCATTTGGTGTAGTCACGCGTCGGGCCGCAACCCGCGATGACTTTGAAACCCTCTTGGTGCAGACGCTGGCAAATAGCGGTCCCGATGCCGCCCATACCGCCTGTGACGTAAGCTACTTTTTGACTCATGTTGTGTCTCCTTGTTATGAGTTTTTGAAAATTTAAACGCGCTCGATGGCCAGGGACACGCCCATGCCGCCGCCAATGCACAAAGCGGCCAAGCCCTTTTGGGCTTGCGTGCGCTGCATTTCGTGCAGCAAGGTCACCAAGATGCGGCAACCCGATGCGCCGATGGGGTGACCGATCGCGATGGCACCGCCATTGACGTTGACTTTGGCCGGGTCAATGTCCAGCGCTTTGTTGACGGCGCAAGCTTGCGCAGCAAAGGCCTCGTTCAGCTCGAACAAATCCACGTCTTGGGCTTTCCAGCCGGCGCGTGCCAGCGCCTTTTGAGACGCAGGCACGGGGCCCATGCCCATGTGCGCAGGGTCCAAGCCGCTGGTGCCAAACGCGGCAATGCGGGCCAAAGGTTTCAAACCCAAAGCGGCGGCTTTTTTGGCCGTCATGACCATCACGGCAGCAGCACCGTCGTTGATGCCCGACGCGTTGCCGGCGGTCACGCTACCGGCTTTGTCAAACGCGGGGCGCAAACCCGCCAACACTTCAAGGCTGGTTTTCTTGTTGATGAATTCATCGCTGTTGAACACCAGCGGATCACCTTTGCGCTGAGGAATCAGCACATCCACGATTTCGTCCTTGAACTTGCCTGCCTCTTGCGCAGCAGCGGCTTTGCTCTGGCTGCCTGCGGCCAAGGCATCTTGCATGTCGCGGCTGATGCCATGGGCCTTGGCCACGTTTTCTGCGGTGATGCCCATGTGGTATTGGTTGTACACATCCCACAAACCGTCCACGATCATGGTGTCGGTCATTTTCCATTCACCCATGCGTTGCCCGTCGCGGCTGCCAGTCAGCACGTGGGGGCTGGCACTCATGTTTTCTTGACCGCCTGCAATGACGATTTCGCTGTCGCCCCAAGCCACAGCTTGCGCTGCCAACATCACGGCTTTCAAGCCAGAGCCGCAAACTGCGTTGATCGTGAGCGCAGGGGTTTCTTTGGCCACACCGGCTTTCATCATGGCTTGGCGTGCAGGGTTTTGGCCCACACCCGCCGCCAGCACCTGGCCCATGATGACTTCGCCGATCGCGTCGGCTGGCAAGCCAGTGCGCTCAAGCAAGCCCTTGATGACGATGCTGCCCAACTCGGTGGCAGGGGTTTTGGCCAGCGAGCCGCCAAATTTACCGACGGCGGTGCGTGCGGCTGAAACGATAACGATGTCTTCCATTTTTTTAGTCTCCATTGAATAAATAAAAATCAGGCTTTTGCTTTGACATAGCGACCTGGCGCCGCTTCGATGGCCTTGTAGGTTTGGCCTTTGCCAAATGTCTTGGGGGCCGCAATTTGTTTACCGGCATGGCCTTTGAGCCATTGAGCCCAATCGGTCCACCAGCTGCCCGGCACTTCTTTGGCTTTGGCTATCCAATCGTTCACGTCGGCGGGGAACTGGGTGCCCTCGTTCAGCCAGTGGCTGCGTTTTTTCGAAGCCGGGGGGTTGATCACGCCAGCAATGTGACCCGAAGCGCCCATGACAAACCGTTTCTTGCCGGGCAACACTTGGGTGCTGGCGTAGGCGCCACCAATGGGCACGATGTGGTCTTCGCGCGAGCCATAGAGGTAGACAGGGATATCGACTTTTCTCAAGTCGATGGCTTCTCCGCACACCTTGACTTTGCCGGGCTTGACCAAGTTGTTCTCGAGGTAAGTGTTGCGCAAGTACCAGGCATAAAAAGGTCCTGGCAAATTGGTGGAGTCGCTGTTCCAGTAGAGCAAGTCGAAGGGCGGAGGCGTTTCGCCCTTCAAGTAATTGCCTACGACATAGTTCCAGACCAAGTCGTTGGGGCGTAAAAAACTGAAGGTCGAAACCAAGTCTTGCCCTTTGAGCAAACCGCCCTTGCCCATTTGCATTTCACGGAACTTGACGAAGTTGTCGTCAATGAAGACATCCAAAATGCCGGTGTCGGTGAAGTTAATGAGCGTGGTCAAGAAAGTGGCGCTGGCCACAGGCTTTTGGCCCCGCGCCGCCAACACCGCCAACGCGTTCGACAAAATGGTGCCACCCACACAAAAGCCCAAGGCGTTGAGCTTCTGAGCACCCGTGATGGCTTGCACTGTGTCGATGGCTTTGATGGCTGCCTGCTCGATGTAGTCGTCCCATGTTTTGTGCGCCATCGACTCGTCAGGGTTGCGCCAGCTGACCACAAAAGTTCGGTGCCCTTGGCTGACGGCATAGCGAATCAAAGAGTTCTCGGGCTGCAGATCGAGGATGTAAAACTTGTTGATGCAGGGAGGGATCAACAAAAACGGCTTTTCGTAGACCTTGGCGGTGAGCGGCTTGTATTCAATCAGCTGGAAAAATTCGTTTTCGAACACCACCGCACCTTCGGTGGTGGCGACGTTTTTGCCCACTTCAAACAGACTTTCGTCGGTCATCGAGACATGGCCCTGCTGAATGTCATGCATCAGGTTTTGCACGCCTTTGGCGATGCTCTCGCCTTTGGTTTCAACCGCCTTCTTTTGGGCCTCTGCATTGAAAGCCAAAAAATTGCTCGGAGCGGCAGCGGCCACCCATTGCTCGATGGCAAAACGAATGCGGTTGCGGGTTTTCTCGTCGGCATCTACCGCATCGGCCAAGCCCATCAGGGTGCGTGCATTCAACAGGTAAGTGGCGGCATTGAAAGCGGCCACGGGATTGGACGACCAAGCTTCGCCCGAAAAACGCCGATCTTTGACCTGCAAACTGTTGTGCAAACTCTGATTCCACAAATCAGAGGCGTCTTTGAAATACTGCCCTTGCAGAGTTTGGAGTTTTTCAGGAGAAAATTTGAGTGGGGGCACCGCCTCGGCACCTGGCTTGAGCCCGCCAAGATCCATGGTTTGGAAGTGCTGCATGGCCTGCCCCCAGCTTTTGGACAGGTTTTGCTGAAAACCCTCAGACATCTGGGTCCAAAATTCTGGTGATGATGCGGTCATGCGCTCTCTCCTGTTCAATTGTTTTTTTGATTTCCAGTGACTTCAGTATCTGTCAATTTGATGTCACCTAAATTACAAAGATAAAAAATATGTACCTGATCATTATTGCTTGGCTTTATGTGACCTTATTGATGGCATTGGCCGAAGCCTTTAGTACCCAAGGCACCCTGTTAGGGGCCATCATCACTTTTGTCTTCTATGGTTTGCTGCCCATGTCGCTGGTGGCCTACCTGATGGGAACGCCCATGCGCCGCAAAGCACGGCAACGTGAAGCCTTAGAAATGGAGCAAAAAAAACCAGCCAGTGATGACCGCTCAACGGGTGAGCCAGATGCAAGCCGCCATTCGACCGGACTGCCCGAGGACCCGGCTGTCGCGCCGATGCGAAAAGAACCTTGAAGTCTGGGTGACGGTGCACCATTGAGGCTGGCTGTTGTTGCCATAAACCCGCGTCACGCTCAATTGTTGCAACCGCCATCGAGCCAAGCCCGACAAATCGGCCAGCCATTTGCCGGGGCCGAACGCCTTGAAGAACTGCTCGGCTGCAGGCGCTGAACTGCAAAACGCGTCTTTCACCTCGGGCCCCACCTCGAACGCTTGCGGGCCAATGCAGGGGCCAAGCCAAACCAACAGGTCTTTTGGCGGGGTCTTTGACAAGGGCGAAGAGGACAGCAATGACTCAATGACGCCCACACCATCCATGCCGGCCAACCCGCGCCAACCCGCATGCGCAGCCGCTACCCAGCGCCCATCGGCATCGCACATCAACACCGGCAAACAATCGGCCACCATGATGGTGCAAGCCACGCCGGGCTGCTCCGTTAGGCAAGCATCAGCAATGGTCCCGTCTTGCACTTGGGCATGCAACGGTTGCACGTGCATGCCATGCACTTGCTTTAAAAAAACAGGACGGGTGCCGATGCGCTGTTGCAACAGTTGCCGGTTGGCCTGCACATGGACCGGATCGTCCCCAACATGGTCACCCAAATTCAGGCTGTCCCAAGGGACCAGAGAATGGCCGCCCAGGCGGTCGGTCATCACCGCCCTGACGTGGGCAGGGGCCGGCCATTCGGGCTGTATCCAGTCGTCGAGCAAGAGGGGCATAAAGATGGTGGGCTTTTACACATGGGCTCAAACAGCCCCCGTATTTTCGGTCAAGGATAAACCCAAAAAATAAACCCAAGCCACGCCAAGCGAGACGAAATGGGCGTCAATTCATGTGTAATGCAGCCATGCCGGAAATCAGATGGATCGACCCCGACGAAGCCTTGCCCCCCGCCCACATGGCGTGGGGCGTCGATTCTCCCGCACCGGGCTTGCTGGCTGCGGGACAAGATTTGTCGGTGGCAAGACTGGCTGAGGCCTACCAGCAAGGCATTTTTCCTTGGTACAGCCAAGGCCAGCCGGTGCTGTGGTGGAGCCCCGATCCCCGGATGGTCTTGAAAGTGGCCGATTTTCGTCTGCACCGTTCACTGCGCCAAACACTCAAACGCCATTTGCGAGAGCCCGCCTATGCGTGGACTTTTGACAAAGATTTCACGCAAGTCATTGAACGCTGCAGCAACGCCCCTAGACCTGGACAAAATGGCACTTGGATCGTGCCCGAGATGGTCGGTGTCTACCAAGACCTGCATCGCGCAGGCTATGCACACAGTGCCGAAGTTTGGCGCGAAGGCGAACTGATTGCAGGCCTGTATTTTGTGGCCATGGGCCAAGCGGTATTTGGCGAATCGATGTTCACCACGGTGAGCGACGGCTCCAAAATGGCCTTGGCCAGTTTGGTCAGCGTTTGCCGCAAATTTGACATCCCTGCCATCGATTGCCAACAAAACACCCGCCATTTGGCGTCGCTGGGGGCCCTTGAAATACCCCGGGCAGATTTTGTGTCCTGGGTTGCACAAGCCTGTTCAAAACCAGGCATCGCGTGGGCGCAGCAAACTTTATACTGGGACGAATTGACGGCTCTGGACACAGCGTTGTGACCCACCTTAAAGAACTTCCTTTACAGGCCCTGCAGTATTACGCCACGGCGCCTTATGCGTGCAGCTATTTGCCCGATCGCATGGCTCGGTCGCAAGTGGCCACGCCCAGCCATCTGATTCAAAACGAGGTGTACTCCGACTTGGTGGCTCAAGGCTTTCGGCGCAGCGGGGTGTTCACCTACCGCCCCTATTGCGACGGCTGTCAAGCCTGCCAAGCCTTGCGCGTCAAAGCGCATGAGTTCAAACCCGACCGGAGCCAACGACGCGCCTGGCGAGCGCATCAAGATTTGCAGGCCCGGGTTCTGGACCTTCAATTCGATCCCGAGCATTACGCTCTTTATCTGCGCTACCAAACCCGACGCCACCCCGGCGGTGGCATGGACCAAGACAGTGTCGACCAGTACAACCAGTTTTTGCTGCAAAGCCGGGTGAACTCTCGCATCGTTGAGTTTCGAAGCCCCGCACCTGAAGGCCAACTGGGCCCCTTAAAAATGGTCAGCATCGTCGATGTGCTGAACCACGGTTTATCGGCGGTCTACACTTTTTATGAACCCGATGACAGCGCCAGCTACGGCACTTATGGTGTGTTGTGGCAAATCGAACAAGCGGTGCAGTTGGGCTTGAGTTATGTCTATTTGGGCTACTGGATCGAAAACAGTTCTAAGATGGCCTACAAGGCTCACTTTTCTCCTTGCGAAATCTTGGTTCAAGGCCAATGGCAACCCTTGAGC
>JBJOIR010000013.1:0-42078 GCA_046047055.1 Pseudomonadota bacterium
ATTGCCGCGCTGTGCGCACATTGGGCGGCAACTTGCCCGGTGCGCTGGTGCGCCAGGGGTTGATGTCCAGCCCGCCGCGGCGGGTGTAGCGGGCGTACACCGTGAGTTGGGTGGGTTTGCAGCGCGCCCAAATGTCCATGAAGATGCGCTCGACACATTGCTCATGAAACTCGTTGTGGTTACGAAAACTCACGATGTATTGCAGCAAGCCGGCTTGGTCAATCTGCGGGCCGCTGTAGGTGATTTGCACACTGCCCCAATCGGGCTGGCCCGTCACCAAGCAGTTGCTTTTTAGCAAGTGGCTGACCAGCGTTTCAGTGACCGGTTGTTCTTCTGCATTGGCAGTCAGCAACTCAGGCGCAGGTTGGTAAAGCGAGCATTCGATGTCCATGCGGTCGAGGTTCAAGCCGTCCAACTCATGCACCGGTTCGGCGTCAAAGTTTTCTTGCAACAACAGCTTCACGCCCACGCTGGCTTGCACTGCGCCGCCATCCCAAATGGCGGCGCTGATGTCGCGCCGAATCAACTCGCGCACGGCATCGGCGCTTTCAAGCCGGGTGTTGTTGAAGCTGTTGAGGTAAAGCTTGAAGGACTTGCTCTCGACAATGTGCGTGCTCTCAGCCGGCACGGTGATGTGCGCCAGCGCCACTTGGGGTTTGCCTTTGGGGTTGAGCCAAGACAATTCAAATGCGGTCCACAAGTCAGCGCCAAAAAACACCGGCTGCCCGGTGACGCCAATCTCGGCGCGCTTGGTGGCCCGTGGAATCGGGAACAACAAACCCGCGTCGTATTGGTCCACATAAGCACTGGATTTGCCCAGTTGCGATTGTTCGGGAGAGTTCATGGTCATGCGTTGAGTTTGCGGCGAAACACCAAGCGCTCAGGCTCAGAGACTGCCGGGGCGTAGGCATAGGACTCGGCGTCAAAACCCAACAAGCCGTCTGGGTGGCTGATTTTGTTTTGAATCGCAAAACGGGCCATCAAGCCTCGCGCCCGCTTGGCGTTGAAGCTGATGATTTTGTATTGGCCGCCTTTGAAGTCTTCAAACACGCACTCAATAACGCGGGCCTTGAGCACCTTACGGTCGACCGACTTGAAATACTCTTGCGAGGCCAAATTGACGATGACCGGGGTTTTGTCTTTGGCCAATTGGGCATTCAGCCATTCGGCAATTTGCGCGCCCCAAAATTTGTACAAATTGGGGCCTTGGTCTGTGGCCAAGGTGGTGCCCATTTCTAGGCGGTAGGGCTGCATCCAATCTAGGGGGCGCAACACGCCATAGAGGCCACTCAAAATACCCACATGCTTTTGCGCCCACTCCAGCTCTTGCAGCGTCAGCGTCTTGGCGTCTAGCCCTTCGTAAACATCGCCATTGAAAGCAAGCACGGCTTGCTTCGCGTTTTTCTCGGTGAACTTGGGGCGCCAGGCTTGGTAACGGGCCACATTCAAGGCCGACAGCGTGTCCGACAAATCCATCAGTTCGGCAATTTGCTGGGGCGATTTTTGGCGCAAAACCTCGATCAGCGCCTTCGATTGCGGCACAAACTGGGGCAGCGTGTGCGGCACCTCGGGGGCGGGGGGCGCATAGTCCAGCGATTTGGCGGGTGACAATAAGAACAACATGCTCGACATCCTTTACCTTGACGATTATCTTGCAGCCGTGACCAAGCCGCCCGGCTTGCTGGTGCATCGCACTGGTTTGGATGCGGGTGAAACCCGTTTTGCCCTGCAATTGTTGCGCGACCAACTGGGCCGGCCCGTCTGGCCCGTGCACCGGCTAGACAAAGGCACCAGCGGCGTGCTGCTGTTTGCCCTTCACCCCGAGACGGCGCGGCTTTTGGGTGCGGCCTTTGAAACTGGCCAAGGGCTGCAAAAAACCTACCAAGCGGTGGTGCGGGGCTGGCCTGCCGATGCGGGGCTGATTGACCACCCCCTGAAGCGCATGCCCGACGACATGCGCAGCGAAAGGGTTGAAACGCAAGCGGCTCAAAGCCGCTTTGCCACCCTGCGCCGTTTTGAGCTGCCGCTGCCCCAACAGGGCTTTGCCAGCACCCGCTGCGCCGAAGTGCGCCTAGAGCCCCTGACCGGGCGGCGCCACCAATTGCGCCGCCACATGAAACACATGGCGCACCCGATTTTGGGTGATGCCACCCATGGCAAAGGGCCCCTGAACCGCGCCGTGGCCGAGCTAATCGGCGTGCAAAGGCTGTGGCTGCATGCGGCCCATTTGCGCCTGCCCCACCCCGTGACCGGTGAAGGGCTAGACATCGCGTCGCCCTTGCCCCCAGAGTGGGCGCTTTGGAAGTCTTTTGCTTGAGGCGCTCTGCAGCACTGTCACGCAGCGGATAAAGTGCGCGATGTTCCTTGGCTAACATCGCGTTTGCCCCAAGCCTTTCATCCAATGGATAAGCCCCATGAGCCTGCTTTTCTCTCCCTTCACCTTCCACACGCCCGGTGGCCCGCTGACGCTGTCCAACCGCATCGTGGTGGCCCCGATGTGCCAATACGCATCCACCGAAGGACAAGCCAACGACTGGCATTTGACGCATTGGACCCAACTGCTCAACAGTGGCGCTGGCATGGTCACTTTGGAGGCCACCGCCGTTTCAAGAGAAGGCCGCATCAGCCCCGGCTGCTTAGGGCTGTGGGACGACGCGACCGCCAATGCCTTGGACGAACACTTGGCCCGCGCCAGCCGTTTGGCGCCTGCGGTGCCGGTGTGCATCCAGCTGAGCCACGCTGGGCGCAAGGCCTCGAGTGCTGTGCCTTGGGCTGGCGGCATGCTGCTCGATGCTGAGCACGGCGGCTGGACCACGCTGGCCCCCAGCGCTATTGCCCATTTGCCCCAAGAAACAGCGCCACAAGAATTGACGCGCCAAGACATCGACCGCATATTGAATGACTTTGTGCAAGCAGCTCGGCGCGCCAGGGCCATGGGCATCCAGGCCATTGAGTTGCACGCGGCTCACGGCTATTTGTTGCACCAATTTTTGTCGCCTTTGTCGAACCAGCGCACCGACGCTTATGGCGGCAGCTTTGACCACCGCATTCGCTTTCCATTGGAAGTGTTCAATGCCGTTCGCAACGTTTTTAATGGCGCATTGGGCATGCGCATCTCGGCCACCGATTGGGTGCCGGGCGGCTGGACAGTGGAAGAAACCGCCGAATTGGCGCGGGTTCTCAAAGAAGCGGGCGCACAGTTTGTGCACATCTCTTCGGGCGGTGTGTCACCTCAGCAAAAAATTCCTTTGGGCCCCGAATACCAAGTGCCTTTGGCCAAGGCAGTCAAAGACGCTTCGGGCCTGACCACCTTTGCGGTGGGCCTCATCACCGAGCCAGCCCAAGCCGAAGCCGTGCTGCAGCGGGGCGATGCCGACTTGGTGGCGTTGGCCCGGGCATTCCTCTACAAGCCCCGCTGGGGCTGGGAAGCGGCTGTCGCCCTGGGCGGCACCGTGGATGCACAACCCCAATACTGGCGCAGCTTGCCCCGCGAGGCCAAGAACATATTTAACGACGCCAAGATCGGTATGCGCTGATTTCCAACCTGCCAAAACAAAGAGAGACAAACATGAACATTCGCCGCAAATTCACCCAACTGCTCGCCGTGACCAGCCTGTGTGCCCCCATGGTCCTGATGGCGCAAGCTTTTCCCAGCAAGTCCATATCGCTGGTTGTGCCGGTGCCACCGGGCGGCTTGGTTGACACTTCGGCCCGCTTGGTTGCCGAACCGCTGGGCCGCTTGATTGGCCAGTCCATCGTGGTGGAAAACAAAGGCGGCGCCAGCGGCAACTTGGCCTACCAGCAGGTGGCCCGCAGCCCCAAGGATGGTCACACTTTGTTGGTGTCGTACTCGGGCTATCACGTTGCGAACCCGATTCTGATGTCCAAGCTGCCTTGGGAGCTGAAGGACCTGACGCCCGTGGGCCTGATCACTGTGGCCACCAACGTGGTGGCGGTTCACCCGTCGGTGCCTGCCAACACGATGAAAGAGTTCATCGCTTACTTGAAACAAAACCCGGGCAAGTTGAACTATGCCTCGCAAGGCAACGGCTCGGTCTCACACATTGGCACCGAAATCTTCAAACAACAAACCGGTGTGAACCTGATGCATGTGCCTTACAAAGGTTCGGGCCAGGCCATTGCCGATGTGCTGAGTGGACAGGTGCAAGTGTTCATGACCACGCCCCCCTCGGTGATGCAACACATTCAAGGCGGCAAGCTCAAGGCTTTGGCTGTCACCGGCAAAAAACGCCATGCCGGCATGCCCCAAGTGCCCACCATGGCCGAAGCCGGTTACCCCAACTTTGATCTGGAGTCTTGGGTGGCTTTGTATGCACCTGCTGGCACCCCAACTGCCGTCATCAACCAACTGGCCGATGCCGTGAAACGCAGTTTGGACATGCCCGAGAGCAAGCAACGCGCCGATGCCGCAGGCATTGAAGTGCGCTTTGTGGCACCGGCCGAGATGAACAAAATTTTGGACCGCGACATCGCCGACTGGACGCAAGCCATCAAGGCAGCCAACATCCAGCTGGACTGATCACCTGAAATTAAAAAGCCGGAGCGGGCCTTGCGGCCAGCTCCGGCTTTTTTTATGGGCCAATTGCTGCCGCTTTCGGCGCTATGTACCCGCGACCAACTGAAGTGGATTACTTCAAGTCACCCGCCAAACTGGCCAGCGTTTCAGCAGGAATGTCCAGGTGTGACGGGTAATGCGTGTGGTCGCAACCCAGCTTGACCCCCGCACCCGCCTTGACGGCAGCGCACATGGTGGCAGACAACTCAAAACGAACAAAGTGCACAGCTGAAGTTTTTTCTTCGGTTTCGCGGTCCAAGTCTTCGTCGGCAATGGCGTAAACACGGGGGTGGCCCTCTACCTCGACAAAGAGGCGGTCTTCCACGCCAATGAGTTTGGCCAACTCGCGCTTGCGCTCATGAATATCGACGTACTCAATCATCATGGTTGCCTTCCAGTTGCTGCCATCGGGCACCAAGGGGGCATAGGCTTCAATCTCTTGCTGGATGCCTTCTTCTTCGAAGACTTTTTCGATGCGCAACATTTCTTGAATTTGGTAGCGAATGGTGGTTTCGCTTTCAAACTGCACGTTGATGTGCTCGCCCAACATCACGCTGCGGAGCTTGCGGTGCGCGATCACCAGAGGCTTGTTGACTTTGCGCCACTTGGTGTAAGCCTCCAAGGACATCAGGGTCTCGGCGGTGATTTTTCCGGTCAGTTGCATGTCATTCTTCCTTATTTACTTCAGGCCGTAGGCTTTGCGCACCAAGGTCAGGGGGTGGTTCAACTCAGGGGCGCCCAAGCCATTGACCTCGAAGCCTTGGGCAATGTGGTGCCCGCCCAGCGGACAGTCTGAGCTGATGAAGTCGGGCTTGGAGCCGTCTTTCATGGTGGCCATGGCTTTGAACACCGGTTTGCCGATCTTCATGGCCATGTCGTGAGAGCCTTTTTTGACGCCATAGGTACCGGCGTGGCCAGAGCAGCGCTCGATGGTGTTGATCTCGGTGTCCGGGATCATCTTGAGCATTTCTTCGGTCTTTTTGCCGATGTTTTGCACGCGCCCGTGACATGGAATTTGGTAGCTGACATTGCCCAGCTTTTGCGGGAACTCGGTCTTCAGCAAACCATCTCGCTTGCGCGCCATGAAATACTCAAACGGGTCCCACAACGCGTCTTTCACCAACTGGGTGTCGCTGCAATCGGGAAACATCAAGGGGATTTCTTGCTTGAACATCAAGGCGCAACTGGGCACCGCCGCAATGATGGCAAAGCCGTCTTTGGCGTATTTGGCCAGCACCGGAATGTTGGCTTCTTTGGCGTCTTTGACCGAGTCCAAATCGCCCAACTCGAGCTTGGGCATGCCGCAGCATTTTTCTTTCTCGACCAACACATAAGGGATGTCATTGTGGTCCAAGATTTTCAGCAAATCATGGCCAATGCCAGGCTCGTTGTAGTTGATGTAGCAGGTGGCGTAGATGGCCACTTTGCCAGGCGTTTTTTCGCCATCGACAACTTTGGAAGCCTGGGCTGCTGGGGTGTCAGAGCGGAATTTTTTGGTGGCCAACTCCGGCAACCACGCGTTTTTGTCCACGCCTGCCACGCTCTCTAAAAGGCTGCGGGCAGTTTCGGTTTTGTTGATGGCATTGACCGCTTGCACAACGATGGGAATGCCGGCAAACGAGCCATGCACATCGGTGGATGCCAAGAGTTTTTCTGCCGTACCCACTTCGCCTTTTTTGAACTTGATGGCTTTGGCACGCAACATGGTGTGCGGAAAGTCCAGGTTCCACTCATGGGGCGGGGTGTAGGGGCACTTGGTCATGTAGCACAGGTCGCACATGTAGCACTGGTCCACCACTTTCCAGTAGTCCTTCTTGTCGACCCCATCGACTTCCATGGTGCTGCTCTCGTCCACCAGATCAAACAAGGTGGGGAACGAATTGCACAGGCTCACGCAACGGCGGCAACCGTGGCAGATGTCAAAAATGCGCTCTAACTCGTCAAAGCATTTTTCTTCGTTGTAAAAGTCTGGGCCTTCCCAGCCCAAGGCGTGTCGTGTCGGCGCTTCGAGGTTGCCTTCTTTGGCCATGCTTTGCTCCTGCGTGATTTTTTGGGGGCTTTTCTAAGGTCTCGTCTTGCTGAGGCCTGAGAAAAACCCGCTGTGCCCCAAGGCACAACGGGCGGACCAACCAGCGGATCAATCCACCAGTTCGTTCAAGGCTTTCTGATAGCGGTTGGCGTGTGAGCGCTCGGCTTTGGCCAAGGTTTCAAACCAATCAGCGATTTCGTCAAAACCTTCTTCGCGTGCGGTCTTGGCCATGCCAGGGTACATGTCGGTGTACTCGTGGGTTTCGCCAGCCACAGCCGAAGCCAGGTTGTCGCGTGTCGAGCCGATGGGCATGCCGGTCGCAGGGTCGCCAGATTGCTCCAGAAACTCCAAGTGACCATGGGCGTGGCCGGTTTCACCTTCTGCGGTGGAACGGAACAGTGCGGCCACGTCGTTCTGACCTTCAACGTCGGCTTTGTTTGCGAAGTACAAATAGCGACGGTTGGCTTGGGATTCGCCTGCGAAGGCGTCTTTCAGACATTGTTCCGTGCGCGAGCCTTTGAGTGCTGCCATGAATATCTCCTTGTGGGTATCACGTTGATTGCCCTGGCAGGATCGCCAGAGAACCCTCACAGTAGTCCTAAACAGCCGATATGCCCAATAAATTGATCCAATGGGATGGATTAGCGAAGGCTATTGCTTTGCGTGTTTTCTGCCTGTCCAGTGGCTCAACACCCCAGCAAGTGTCTAAGCGGGCTGAGTCGGCTGGGTAAAATCGCTTTTTTGGGACCCGCACGGTCCTGCACGGCCACTCAAGAAGTGCCGCTTTCTTCTTAGAAAAGACCCCGCCATGAGCAACGCACCTGTCACCCCGGCCCAACAGCCTGGCTTGGAGAGCCTGTCCAAATCGTTTGAACCCGCCGCTCTGGAAGCCTATTGGGGCCCTGAGTGGGAAAAACGGGGCTATGGTGTGGCTGGCTTCCGTGGCACTGGGGCACCCGCTGCCGAAGTGCCGGCTTTTGCCATTCAGCTGCCACCGCCCAACGTGACCGGCACCCTGCACATGGGCCATGCCTTCAACCAGACCATCATGGACTCGTTGACCCGCTACCACCGCATGTTGGGTCACAACACCGCTTGGATTCCGGGCACCGACCACGCCGGCATCGCAACCCAAATCGTGGTGGAGCGCCAATTGCAAGCGAAAGGCATCAGCCGTCACGACATGGGCCCCACGCCCGCCGAAGCACGCAAGAACTTTGTGAGCAAAGTCTGGGAGTGGAAAGAAGAATCGGGCAGCACCATCACCAGCCAAATGCGCCGCATGGGCGACAGTGTGGACTGGAGCCGCGAATACTTCACGATGGACCCCAAGTTGTCCAAAACCGTGACCGAAACCTTTGTGCAGCTGTACCAACAAGGCTTGATTTACCGCGGCAAGCGCTTGGTCAACTGGGACCCGGTACTGATGAGTGCGGTGTCCGACTTGGAAGTTGAGAGCGAAGAAGAAGACGGCTCGATGTGGCACATCCGCTACGACTTGGCCGACGGCTCGGGCAGCCTGACCGTTGCCACCACCCGCCCCGAGACCTTGCTGGGCGACGTGGCCGTGATGGTGCACCCCGATGACGAGCGCTACAGCGCCCTCATCGGCAAGCAGGTCAACCTGCCTTTGTGCAACCGCACCATTCCCGTGATTGCGGATGAATACGTCGACAAAGCATTCGGCACGGGCGTGGTCAAAGTCACACCAGCCCACGATACCAACGACTACGCCGTTGGCCAACGCCACAAGTTGGACATGATTTGCGTGCTCAACCTCGACGCCACCATCAACCAAAACGCGCCCGAAAAATACCGCGGCCTCGACCGCTTCGTGGCCCGCAAAGCGGTGGTGGCCGACTTGGAGGCCGCAGGCGCTTTGGTTGAAGTGAAGAAACACAAACTCATGGTGCCGCGTTGTGCCCGCACTGGCCAAGTGATTGAGCCCATGCTGACCGACCAATGGTTTGTCGCCATGAACCAAGTGGGCAAAGGCGATGCCACCGGCAAGAGCATTGCGCAAAAAGCCATCGACGCCGTGCAATCAGGCCAAGTGAGTTTCGTGCCCGAAAACTGGATCAACACCTACAACCAGTGGATGAACAACATCCAAGACTGGTGCATCTCGCGCCAACTCTGGTGGGGCCACCAAATCCCGGCTTGGTATGACGCAGAGGGCAATGTGTATGTGGCGCGCGATGAAGCCGAAGCACAAGCGCAAGCCCCAGGCAAAACCCTCAAGCGCGACGAAGACGTGCTCGACACCTGGTACTCCAGCGCCTTGGTGCCTTTCAGCACCATGGGCTGGGGCCATGAAGCCAACGACAACCCAAGCGACTACGACCTCTACCTGCCCTCCTCCGTATTGGTCACCGGCTACGACATCATCTTCTTCTGGGTTGCCCGGATGATCATGATGACCACGCATTTCACTGGCAAAGTGCCGTTCAAGCATGTGTACATCCACGGCTTGGTGCTCGATGCGCAAGGCAAAAAGATGAGCAAGTCAGAGGGCAATGTGCTCGACCCGGTGGACTTGATCGACGGCATCACCCTCGAGCCCTTGCTTGAAAAACGCACCCAAGGCTTGCGCAAACCCGAGACCGCGCCCAAGGTTCGCAAACAAACCGAAAAAGAATTCCCAGAGGGCATTCCGGCTTATGGTGCTGACGCTTTGCGCTTCACCTTTGCCGCGCTAGCCAGTTTGGGCCGCAGCATCAACTTCGACTCCAAGCGATGCGAGGGCTATCGCAACTTTTGCAACAAGCTCTGGAACGCCACCCGCTTTGTGCTGATGAACTGCGAGGGCCAAGACTGTGGCCTGAAAGAGCACACCAAAGTCGAATGCGAAGTGGGCGGCCCAGTGCACGGCTACCTGACTTTTAGCCAAGCCGACCGCTGGATCAGCTCGCACCTGCAACGTGTCGAAGCGGAAGTGGCCAAAGGTTTTGCCGAATACCGCTTGGACAACGTGGCCAACACGATTTATGACTTTGTGTGGAACGAGTTCTGTGACTGGTACCTTGAAATCGCCAAAGTGCAAATCAACACCGGCAACGATTCAGAAAAACGGGCCACTCGCCGCACACTGATCCGAACTCTTGAGACCATCATGCGTTTGGCGCACCCGATCATTCCCTTCATCACTGAGGAGCTTTGGCAAAAGGTGTCGGTGGTGGCCGGTCGCCCCGGCGCGTCGGTCAGCATCGCAGCCTATCCCGTGAGCCAACCAGAGCGCATCGATGTGCAAGCCGAGGCCCATGTGGCCAAGCTCAAGACCTTGGTCGATGCCTGTCGCAATTTGCGTGGCGAGATGAATGTCTCGCCTGCCACCCGCATGCCTTTGTTTGTGCTGGGCGACACCGCTTTCATGCAAAGCGCTGCCCCCGTGTTGCAGGCCTTGGCCAAGCTGAGCGAAGTCAAAGTTTTTGAATCCGAAGCCGAATGGGCTGCAGCCGCACAAGCAGCGCCCGTCGCCGTGGTGGGCGAGGCTCGCTTGTGCTTGTTCATCGAAGTGGATGTGGCGGCAGAAAAAATTCGACTCACCAAAGAAGCTGCGCGCCTGGAAGGCGAGATCGCCAAAGCCACCGGCAAGCTGAGCAACGAGGCCTTTGTAGCCAAGGCCCCGCCCGCCGTCATCGAACAAGAGAAAAAACGCGTGGCCGACTTCACGGCCACAGTCGAAAAAATTCGCCAGCAACTGCAACGCTTGGGCTAAGCCGCAACGCACCAGAAAGCCACCATGAGCCACAACATGATTCGCAAAGCCGTGTTCCCTGTTGCGGGCTTGGGCACCCGGTTTTTGCCGGCCACCAAAGCGGCCCCCAAAGAAATGCTGCCGGTGGTGGACAAGCCGCTGATTCAATACGCCGTAGAAGAGGCTTACAGCGCGGGTGTGCGTCACATGATCTTTGTGACAGGTCGCAGCAAACGCGCCATCGAGGACCATTTTGATACCGCGTACGAACTCGAAAACGAGCTCGAAGCCGCGCACAAAAACGAACTGTTGGCCTTGGTGCGCTCAGTCCAGCCCGACGACATGGTCTGCGCTTATGTGCGCCAACCCCGCTCATTGGGGCTGGGTCATGCGGTGCTGTGCGCTGAGGCCATGGTGGGCAATGAGCCCTTTGCCGTGCTGTTGGCAGACGACTTGATGGTGGGCAAAGCGGGGGGGCCTTCGGTACTCAGCCAGATGGTGGCGGCTCACCAACAACAAGGCCAGTCTATTTTGGCCGTGCAAGAGGTGCCCCAAGAGCATGTCAAGCGCTATGGCATTGTGGCGGGCGAGTCGGCCGGAAAACAGCTGATGCGGGTTGCGCAAATTGTTGAAAAACCCAGCCCCGACAAAGCCCCATCGCGCATGGGTGTGGCCGGCCGCTACATTTTGACGCCTGGTATTTTTGAGGAAATTCGCAACCAACCGACCGGTGTGGGCGGCGAGATTCAACTGACCGATGCCATTGCGCGGCTGATGCAACGCGAGGCGGTGTATGCCTTTCAATATGAGGGCAAGCGGTACGACTGCGGCAGCAAAGAGGGGTTTTTGGAGGCCACCGTGGAGCTGGCCTTGCAGCATCCGGATGTGGGCACTTCTTTCCGGTCCTACCTCAAAGACTTGAGCCTCTGAGACGCTTTCAGCGGCGCTTTAGAGCGAATACAAAGGCGTTGTCGGTCTTCTCTTGCAGCAGCAAGTCGTTGCCAGTTTGACGGGCAAAGGCCTCAAAATCTCGCCACGCGCCGGGGTCGGTGGCGGTCACTTTCAGCACCTGACCACTTTGCATATCGTTCAAGGCCTTCTTGGCTTTCAAAATGGGCAATGGGCAATTCAGACCACTGGTGTCAATTTCTTTGTCGATGTGCATCATGTTTCCTGAGGGTGATCTTGGCTTTGCATCTCGCGCTCTTGCCAAGTCATGAAGGTAGGCTCTATGCCCAAGGTCCGCAGCCAGTCAGCCAACGCATATCCCGTGCCGGCGGGCCAGCAAATCAAATCCTTGAAATCAAACATCTTGTACTCAGCCAACTCTGGCGACAAACGCACCTCGCCATCGGCCACTGCATGGTAGGCAATGATGACTTGGTTCATGCGCTGAAAGTCATAAACGCCTATCAATTTGAGAGCTGAAACTTGCAAGTTGGTTTCTTCCGCAATCTCGCGCCGAATGCCCTCTTCAGGCGACTCGCCAGCCTCCATAAAGCCGGTGATCAAGGCAAACCGACGCCCCGGCCAAGCCGCGTTGCGGGCCAGCAAAATTTGCTCGCCCACTTGCACGATGCCAGCCAGCACCGGGGTCGGGTTGTTCCAATGGGTGAAGTCGCAGGCCGTGCAACGCAAGCGCAACACCTCGCCGCCATCTTCCATTTGAGACAGCCACGCCAAGGGCGTGGCGCACTGCGGGCAAAAACGAAATTCAGCCATCGGGCATCCTGGTTTCAGGCTGGGAACACACCGGTCGACAGGTAGCGGTCGCCACGGTCGCAAACGATGAAGACGATGGTGGCGTTGTGTGCGGTTTTGGCAACCTCTTGCGCCACCCAACATGCACCAGCGGCTGAAATGCCGGCGAATATGCCTTCGCTGCGGGCCATTTGACGGCAAGTTTCTTCGGCATCGCTCTGGCTCACATAGACCAACTCGTCAACTTGGCTGGGGTCATAAATTTTGGGCAAATACTCTTGCGGCCACTTGCGAATGCCCGGAATGCGCGAGCCCTCGCTGGGCTGAGCGCCAATGATGCGAATGGCGGGGTTCTTTTCTTTCAAAAACCGAGACACCCCGGTGATGGTGCCGGTGGTGCCCATGGCGCTCACAAAGTGGGTCACCTTGCCGCCGGTTTGCTCCCAAATTTCTGGGCCCGTGGTTTCGTAATGGATGCGGGGGTTGTCTGCGTTGGCAAATTGGTCAAGGATGCGGCCTTTGCCTTGGGTGGCCATGTTGTCGGCCAAGTCCCTCGCGTATTCCATGCCGCCACTTTTGGGGGTCAAAATGAGCTCAGCGCCAAACGCCTTCATGGTCTGCGCACGCTCAATCGACAGGTCTTCCGGCATGATCAAAATCATGCGGTAGCCCTTGATGGCCGCGGCCATGGCCAAGGCAATGCCGGTGTTGCCCGATGTGGCCTCGATCAAGGTGTCGCCCGGCTTGATTTCACCTCGCTCTTCGGCACGCCGAATCATCGACAGAGCCGGCCGGTCTTTCACCGACCCTGCAGGGTTGTTGCCCTCAAGCTTGCCCAGAATCACATTGCTGCGCGCTGCACATTCAGCGGCGCCCAAACGCTGCAAAGCCACCAATGGGGTTTTGCCGATTGCATCTTCAATGGTTGGATAAATCATGAGCGTACTTTGCCATAACTTGGTCCTTTGGGCCTTGGCAAAACCTGAATACAAAGGCACGCCCGGGACAATCGCCCGGCTCTGGCACGCCCACTCGGCAACCTATTCCGCCAACGAACAAGGGTCTCTTGGCATGCTTTGGCCTCTGCCACCGAAATTTCAAACCAAGGGGCAAAATCGGCCAAAAAATATGCCATAATCTGCGTCTTCACAAGTACCGCCCGGGTGGTGAAATTGGTAGACTCAGGGGACTCAAAATCCCCCGCCGCAAGGCGTGCCGGTTCGAGTCCGGCCCCGGGCACCAGACCAAAGCCGCAAGTTGTCACGACTTGCGGCTTTTTTCTTGGGTCTTGAGCTCAGTCGATGCCCGCGCTCCAGCGGTCATTCCAAGCACGCTCTATTTGCCTGCGGTCTTTTTTGGTCGGCCGGCCTTGCTCGATGCTGAGCGAAGGCTCTCGCGCTAGACGGTTGTGTTCGGCGGCTTTTTGCCGCGACAGAACACTTTCGGGCGTTTCCTCGTAAAGCAACTGGGCAGCAGGCGCCGGGCCGCGCTGCTCACTCAAACCTTGCACCACCACGGTCCGCTCGACAGCGCCCTGCCGCAGTCGAACCGTATCGCCAGGCTTCACCTCGCGTGAGGCTTTGGCATCTTGGCCATTGACCTGCACCCTGTTTTTGCCAATCTCTTCGCTGGCGATGCTGCGGGTCTTGAAGAACCGGGCCGCCCACAGCCATTTGTCAATGCGTTGAGCGAGCATGTTGGCGTCAGCGCCCATGGTCAAACAATGCCCCTTGGGGACTCAAGCCGTCACGGACATGGGGATAACGCAACTGCAGGCGCAATTCTTTCTTCATGCGGGTGTTGTCCAGTCGCCTGGATTCGTTCATGAAGCTCAACAGCATCAAGGGCAATGCGGCATTGGCATCGTGACGCGACAATCGTGGCGGTTTGGGCAACCCATACAAAGTGGCGGCCAAATCAAAATAGTCGCCCATTTTCATATCGGTGTCATCGCTCACATTCACCACCCGCTGGGGTTTGCCACGCCACAATGCAGCGCTGCAAGCACGCGCCAAGTCATTGGCATGAATGTGGTTGGTGTACACGTCTTCCTTACCCATCAAGACGGGCGTTCCTTTCAGCAAACGCTCACGGGGCGTGCCCCCTTCCCGGTCCGTGGCGTAAATGCCTGGAATGCGCAGCACGCTCACCCGCACGCCGCTGCGTCCCAAAAATCGCATCAGGTTTTCGGCATCGACCCTTCGCTGTGCACGCGGTGTGTGGGGTCGCACTCTTCGGGTCTCATTGACAAGTTCACCAGAACAATCGCCATACACACCGGTGGTCGAGCCGTAGACCAAGGCTTCGGGTGGGGTGCGCAATCGCAAAGCGCGAATCAAGTTTTGGCTGCGCGGATCGCGCTCCGATTCGCCGCGCCGATCCGTCGGTGGCGGCGCCAAATGAATAACGCGGTGGGCCAGACCAGCCAAGCGCTTGAGACTGGCCGTGTCGTCCAAATTGCCCTGCAACGGGGTGATGCCACAAGCGCGCAACAATCGCACGCGCTCGGGCGATGAGGTCAGCGCCAGCAGCCGCACGCGCTGGCTTTGGGGGGCACCCAATTGCCCAGCGGTTCGTAAGCCAACATCGCCACATCCCACGATCAAGACGCGTTGTCGGCGAAAACGAGCAGGCAGTGCGCCCAAGGGGGTTTGGTTTGAAGGCAAAATCAGGGGTTCCGGGTCGACGTCAACCCCTCAAGGATACCGAAAAGATGAGCTTTCAAATTTCTGTGCAGCCCAGTGGCCGCAGCTTCACGGCCGATGCCAACGAAATCTTGCTGGCTGCAGGCATTCGACAAGGCATTGGCCTGCCCTACGGCTGCAAAGACGGTGCCTGTGGCTCGTGCAAATGCAAAAAAATCTCAGGCAGTGTGGTGCATGGCCCCCACCAAACCAAAGCCCTGAGTGAGGAAGAAGAAGCGCAAGGCCTGGTGCTGACCTGCTGCGCCACCGCTCAAAGCGATGTGGTGCTCGAGTCGCGCCAAGTCACCGCTGAAGGCGGCCTGCCTGTCAAGAAAATGCCCGTGCGTGTGGTCAGCCTAGAGAAAAAGTCGCACGACGTGATGGTCTTGAAACTCCAGTTGCCCGCCAACGATGTGATGAAGTTCCATGCGGGTCAGTACATCGAGTTTTTGCTGCGCGACGGTTCTCGCCGCAGCTATAGCATGGCCAACGCCCCCCACATCCTGGAGGTGGCCCCTCCCACTGTTGAACTGCACATTCGCCACATGCCCGGCGGCAAGTTCACCGACCCGGTGTTCACCACCATGAAGGAAAAAGACATCCTGCGTGCCGAGGGACCTTACGGCAGTTTTTACCTGCGCGAAGACAACGACAAACCCATGGTGCTGTTGGCTTCTGGCACGGGCTTCGCCCCCATCAAGGCCTTGATTGAACACATGCAGCACCGGGGGATCACGCGTCCAGCGACGCTGTATTGGGGCGGTCGCCGCCCGGCCGATCTGTACATGGCCGATTGGGTGCAAGACCGTTTGGCCGAAATGCCCAACCTGCGGTATGTGCCGGTGATCTCGAACGCCGAGGCAGAAGACCAATGGACGGGCCGTACTGGCTTTGTGCACCAAGCGGTGCTGCAAGACTTTCCAGATCTGTCGGGCCATCAGGTCTACGCCTGCGGGGCACCCATCGTCGTGGACTCAGCCAAGCGCGACTATGTCGCCTTGGGTAGCTTGCCTGAAGATGAGTTTTACGCCGACTCTTTCACATCCGAGGCCGACAAAGCCAAAGCTTGAAGCGATAACGCCCAAAGAAAAACAGCCCGGCAAGCCGGGCTGTTTTGTTGGCGGGCATCCCTTGCGGGGCCAGGCGATTACTCGCCCAAATAAGCTGCACGCACTTTGGGATCGGCCAACATGTCTTTGCCGACGCCCGACATGGTGATGAGACCAGAGTCCATCACATAGCCACGGTCGGCAATGGCCAAGGCACGGCTGGCGTTTTGCTCGACCAGCAGCACAGTCACACCTTGCGCGTAAACGTCACGCACCACTTCAAAGATTTTGTCGACCATGATGGGCGACAAACCCATGGAGGGTTCGTCCAGCAACAACACTTTGGGACGGCTCATCAAGGCACGGCCCATGGCCAGCATTTGTTGTTCGCCACCCGACATGGTGCCGGCCAACTGGTCTTTGCGTTCACGCAGACGGGGGAAGATGGTGAACATCTTTTCCATATCGTCAGCGATGGCGGCGTTGTCCGAGCGGATGTAGGCACCCATTTGGAGGTTTTCAATGATGGTCATGCGTGTGAACACACCGCGACCTTCGGGCACCATGGCCAAGCCCTGTTTGACCAAATCCCAAGGACCTTGGCCCTTGATGCTTTTGCCCAAATACTCGATATCGCCCGCCTGCAAAGGCAAGGTGCCAGTGATGGCTTTCATGGTGGTGGTTTTACCCGCACCGTTAGAGCCAATCAAGCTCACCAACTCGCCTTCGTGCACTTCGAGGCTGACGCCTTTGACGGCCTGAATGCCGCCGTAGCCGACCTGAAGGTCTTTGACTTTTAAAAGAATTTCGGCCATCTCAGTGCCCTCCTGTGCCCAGATAGGCTTCAATCACTTTTTCGTTCTTTTGCACGTCGGCAGGTGTGCCTTCTGCAATTTGCTTGCCGTAGTCGAGCACGGTGACACGGTCACACAAACCCATGACCAACTTCACATCGTGTTCGATCAACAAGATGGTGCGGTTGTCCTTGCGGATTTGGTCAATCAACTCGCGCAGTTGCACTTTTTCGGTGGCGTTCATGCCAGCAGCAGGTTCGTCCAACGCGATCAGTTGCGGATCGGTGGCCAATGCGCGAGCAATTTCTAAACGGCGTTGGTCGCCATACGACAAGGTTCGCGCTTTGAAGTCGGCGTACTTGCCGATGCCCACGTAATCGAGCAGCTCTTGTGAGCGCTTGGCAATGGCGGCCTCTTCGGCCTTGAAACTTGCCGTGCGGAAAATGGCGCCCAACAAACCGGAGTGGGTGCGCACGTGGCGCCCCACCATCACGTTTTCGAGCGCCGTCATTTCAGCAAACAAACGGATGTTTTGGAAGGTGCGGGCAATGCCGGCCTTGGCCACTTCGTGCACGGCTGTGGGCTGGTAGGGCTGACCCGCCAGCTCAAACGTGCCGCTGTCGGGTGTGTACAGACCGGTGATCACGTTAAAAAAAGTAGTCTTGCCGGCGCCGTTCGGGCCGATCAGGCCATAAACCTGACCGCGCTGAATCGTGATGCCCACATCGGACAGGGCTTGCAGTCCACCAAACCGTTTGGAGATACCCGAAACATTCAGGACGGTGTCTTTGTTACTAGTTGTGTTCATGTTGGGCTCCTTCATTTCGTCTTGAGCGATTTGCCATGCTCAGGCGAAGGCCACAGCCCTCGAGGACGCAACAACATGATCACGATCATGGCCAAAGCCACCAACAACTGCCGCATGATGGACGCATCCAAACGACCACCCGTCATCTCTTGCAGCGGGCCGGCCACATAACGCAGCACCTCGGGCAAAGCCGACAGCAAAATGGCGCCCAAAACAACCCCGGGCAAATAGCCAATGCCACCCAGCACCACCATGGCGATGATCATCACCGACTCCATGAGGCTGAAGGATTCTGGCGAAATGAAACCCTGGAAACCCGCAAACATCGCGCCAGAGACACCGCCAAACGTGGCCCCCATGCCGAAAGCCAACAGCTTCAAGTTACGGGTGTTCAGGCCCATCGCCTTGGCGGCAATTTCGTCTTCACGAATGGCCATCCATGCACGACCGATGCGAGAGATCTCCAGGCGGTGCGAAATCAAGATAGTGACCAGCACCAAGAAGAGGAACAGGTAGTAGTAGAGCGAGACCGAGGCGATTTCGAAGTCGCCGATGACGAGTTTTTTGCCCAAACTCAGGCCAAAAATCGAAATCGGATCAATCTGATCCAAGCCTTTGGGGCCGTTGGTGATGTTGACGGGGTGGTCCAAGTTGTTCATGAACACCCGGATGATTTCGCCAAAACCCAAGGTCACAATGGCCAAGTAGTCACCGCGCAACTTGAGCGTGGGCGCCCCCAGCAACATGCCAAAAATGCCCGCCAGCGCGGCCCCAAGCGGCACGATCAGCCAAATGGGCAAATGCAAGCCGTTCGGAAAGTTCAGCGCGATCCACTCGAAAGTGGTGGTCAGGTGTGGCGACGACAGCAAGCCATACATGTAGGCCCCGACCGCGAAGAAAGCTACATAGCCCAGGTCAAGCAACCCGGCATAACCCACCACAATGTTCAAGCCAATGGCCAACAAAATGTAGAGCAAGGCCATGTCTGCAATGCGCACCCAAGCATTGCCAAAGCTTTGCAAGATCAAGGGGAGCACCAGCAGTGCCACACCGATCAAAATGTATTGAAGTGTTTTGTTATTTTTCATGACTTTTCACCTCATCAAGCGCGATCAGCCACGCGTTCACCCATCAGGCCCGAAGGACGCAGAGTCAACACAATGATCAACACAATGAACGCAAAAATATCGGTGTAGTGGCTGCCCAAAACACCACCGGTCAACTGGCCGATGTAACCCGATGCAATGGCTTCGATCAGGCCCAACAAAATGCCGCCAATCACGGCGCCCGACAAGTTGCCAATGCCGCCGAACACCGCTGCAGTAAAGGCTTTCAGTCCAGGTAAAAAGCCCATTGCATGTTGCGCTGTGCCGTAGTTAGAGGCGTACATTACGCCTGCGATGGCAGCCAAAATGGCGCCGATCACAAAAGTCGCCGAAATCACCATGTCGGGCTTCACGCCCATCAGGCCGGCCACGCGGGGGTTTTCAGCTGTGGCGCGCATGGCACGACCCAGACGGGTGTAATTGACCAGCCACATCAAGATGGCCAAAGAAACTGCCGTGACGCCCAAAATCATGACTTGCGTGGGCGTGATCACCACATTGCCCAAGTTGATCGGGGTGCTGGACAACAGTGTGGGGTAGGCCTTGTAGTTGGGCTTCCAGATGATCATGGCCAGGGTTTGCAACAAGATGCTCATGCCAATGGCGGTGATCAGGGGCGCCAGTTTGGGGCTGTTGCGCAAGGGTCGGTAGGCGATCTTTTCGATTGAATAATTCAACACCACCGCAACCACGCAGGCGATCAGCGTGGCCAAGATCAGAATGACCCAGCCTGGTGCACCCGGCATGGCGTCGCGCATCATGCCGATGGCGGACCAGCTCGTCAGAGCCCCTACCATCAGGACTTCGCCGTGTGCAAAATTAATCAAGTTGATGATGCCGTAGACCATGGTGTAGCCAAGGGCCACCAAGGCGTACATGCTGCCCATGACCAGGCCGTTGATGACCTGCTGGAAGAAGACGTCCATATATTTCTCCGTGTTTTGACTTGCGCTTAGCAAGTCTTCGCGTCGGTTGTTGTTATCACATCAAGAATCACTTTTTGGGTGAACCCTGATTACTAGCAAAAACCCCGCCAGATTTACGCTGCATCGGGCGGGGTTGCGGGATTGTAGTGAAAGAAAGTATCGCGTCAGACTTCAATTCGCTCAGGAATTACCCTGTGGCTGAGTTTCTTTCTCGCAGCTCTGCCAATTTATCGGCAATTTTGATTTCCAAACCCCTCCGAACGGGCCTGTAAAACCCAGGCTCGGCCATGCCATCGGGCAAATAACGCTCGCCAGCTGCAAAGCCATCTTCCTCATCGTGCGCGTAGCGATAACCCTTGCCGAAATCAAGATTTTTCATCAGTTGCGTGGGGGCATTTCGCAAATGCATGGGCACAGGGCGCGTGCCGTCTTTTTTGACAAACGCTTTGGCCTCGTTAAAGGCCTTGTAAGCGGCATTTGATTTGGGAGCCATGGCCAAATAAATCACACATTGGGCCAAGGTCAGCTCCCCCTCAGGACTGCCCAAGCGTTCATAAACATCGGCGGCATCCAGCGCCATGCGCAAGGCACGGGGATCGGCCAAACCCACGTCTTCACTGGCCATGCGTATCAATCGGCGCGCCAGATAACGCGGATCTGCACCGCCATCGAGCATGCGAACGAACCAATACAGTGCAGCATCAGGGTCTGAGCCTCGCACCGATTTGTGCAACGCACTGATCGTGTCGTAAAACTGATCGCCGCCTTTGTCATAACGGCGCATGCGTTCGCCCAAAACCCGCAACAACCAGTCGTCGGTCACCGGGTCCACCGACTGCTGCGTGGCCGCCATCGACAGGGTTTCAAGTGTGTTGAGCAAGCGCCGGGCATCGCCATCGGCATAGGCCAGCAGGCGCGCCAGTGCGGCAGCTTCGATGTGCGGAATGGCCTGAATGGCTTGGGCACGCGAGACGATGTTTTGCAGGTCTTCTTCGGTCAAAGACTGCAACACATAAACAGCCGCCCGCGAGAGCAAGGCCGAGTTCACCTCGAATGAAGGGTTTTCTGTGGTCGCACCAATGAAGGTGAACAAGCCACTTTCAACATGCGGCAAGAACGCATCTTGCTGGCTTTTGTTGAAACGGTGTACCTCGTCCACAAACATGATGGTGCGCTGAGGGTGAAGACCGGTGCGCGCCAACTCGGCTTTTTCGACAGCTTCGCGGATGTCTTTGACGCCTCCCAAGACGGCGCTGATGCTCAAAAATTGGGCATCGAAGGCATCGGCCATCAGCCGCGCAATGGTGGTTTTGCCCACCCCTGGTGGGCCCCACAAAATGCAACTGTGCGGCTGGCCTGATTCAAAGGCCAAGCGCAACGCCATGCCCTCGCCCAACAAATGCTGCTGCCCAATCACCTCGCCTAAAGTGCGAGGCCGCAAACGCTCAGCCAGAGGCGCGTGCGGGGGCAAAGACGGGCTCATGGTCGAATCACATCCACACCCGGCGGTGGACGAAATGCAAAAGCTTGTGCGGTCAATGTCGGGTTGAGCTCAAACGCGCTGAAGGTCAACACCGAGCGCTGACCCAAGCTGTCTTGCACATCCAACACCGCCAATTCGGGGCCTTTGTCGGTGGCACGCAAACCCACCATCACCGATCGAATTTGCGCGTCGGTGGCCTTGGGGCTGGCGCTGACCCACTGCAGGCCATCGCGCTCGGCTTCGGCCTTGAAGCTGAAATCTGCTTTCAAGGCCTCGAGGTCAGAGGCTGCTGCCAGCAAAGCGGCAGGGGTGGACCCCAGCACCTGCGCTTGTTTGCGGGCCGTGACTTGGTTCAGGTCCACATCGTGCAGCCACAGTGTTTGACCATCGGCCACCAAGGTCTGAACAAAAGGCTTGCGGTAGTCGAAGCGAAATTTGCCGGGGCGCAAAAATTCAAAACTGCCGCTGGATGTTTTTACCCGAGGCGGTTGCCCCGCTTTCGATGGCGATGTGACCGCTTGGCTGAACTGCGCACGGCCACTGCGCGCCTGCTTCATGAATTGGCTCAAGGACTCCAAGCCATCGGCCAATACTGGAAATGACGCTGACAAACTGACGGCCACCAGAGCACCAAACCAACGCCTGCGAAAAGAGTTCAAACGCAGCATGGTTTATTCGGCCCGTGCCGGCACCAAAATTTCGCGCTGACCACTGCCGCTCATGCTGCTGACCAGTCCTGCCTTTTCCATGTCTTCGACCAAACGGGCTGCTCGGTTGTAGCCAATCTTCAAGTGGCGCTGAACCAAAGAGATACTGGCCTTGCGGTTTTTCAAGACCACTTCAACGGCTTGGTCGTACATCGGGTCTTTTTCAGAGTTGTCGCCATCACCCAGCATGCCGCCATCGTCGTCGGTGGTGCCACCTTCCAGCACGCCTTCGATGTAATCGGGCTCACCTTGGCTCTTCAAGTAGCTGACCACACGGTGCACTTCTTCGTCGCTGACGAAAGCGCCGTGGACACGAATGGGGAAACCCGTGCCCGAAGGCATGTACAACATGTCACCCATGCCCAGCAAGGCTTCAGCGCCCATTTGATCCAGGATGGTACGGCTGTCGATCTTGCTCGACACCTGAAAAGCGATGCGGGTTGGAATGTTGGCCTTGATCAGGCCAGTGATGACATCCACACTGGGGCGTTGGGTGGCCAAAATCAAGTGAATACCTGCCGCACGCGCTTTTTGGGCCAAACGTGCAATCAACTCTTCGATTTTCTTGCCCACCACCATCATCAAGTCGGCCAATTCGTCGATCACCACCACGATGTGCGGCAATCGCTTGAGTGGTTCAGGATCGTCTGGCGTCAAGCTGAAGGGGTTGTAGATGAACTCTTCTCGGGCCGCGGCTTCGTCAATCTTGACGTTGTAGCCAGCCAAATTGCGCACACCCATTTTGCTCATCAACTTGTAGCGCTTTTCCATTTCGGCCACGCACCAGTTCAGGCCATGGGCGGCTTGGCGCATGTCGGTGACCACCGGCGCCAACAAATGTGGAATGCCTTCGTAGACCGACATTTCCAGCATCTTGGGGTCAATCATCAGCAACCGGACATCTCGGGCTTCGGCTTTGTAGAGCAAAGACAAAATCATGGCATTGATACCCACCGACTTACCTGAGCCCGTGGTCCCTGCAACCAACACGTGCGGCATTTTGGCCAAGTCGGCTACGACTGGGTTGCCAATGATGTCTTTGCCCAAGCCCATGGTCAGCATGGATTTGGCTTCGTGGTAAACCTGCGAACCCAAAATTTCACTCAGCTTGATGGACTGGCGCTTGGCGTTGGGCAACTCCAGCGCCATGAAATTTTTGCCGGGAATGGTTTCAATGACCCGAATCGACACCAAGCTCAAAGAGCGTGCCAAATCTTTGGCCAGATTGACCACCTGCGAACCTTTGACCCCGGTGGCAGGCTCAATCTCGTAGCGGGTAATGACGGGCCCAGGCGCTGCTGCCACCACCCGCACTTCCACGCCAAAATCTTTGAGCTTTTTCTCAATCAGACGACTGGTCATCTCCAGCGTCTCAGGCGACACCGTTTCTTGCCTGACCGACAAACTGTCCAGCAAATCCACTTGCGGCAATTTGCTGTCGGGCAGTTCGGTGAACAGGGGTTTTTGACGCTCTTTGACCACACGGTCACTGCGCGGCACATCGATCACCGATGGTTCAATGACCATGGCCATGGGTGTCTGAAATGGCAAGGGCACCGGCTCAAGGTCCAACTGGCCTTCAGGCGCTGGTACCAATTGGTCCATGTCCCATTGCGGCTCGATGGGTTGCAAGGGCGAGGCTTGTGCTCGCTCACGCAAAGCCTGCTGACCCAACGCCAAGTCTTCTTCAATCTCACGCTTTTCGTGGCGCATGCGGATCAGACCGTCGATGCGGGCACCGATGTTTTCGGCCAGCTGTCCCCATGAAAAACGGAACACCATGGCAAGACCGAGCACCCAAAAAGCAATGCCGACCAGTGCGGATCCTGTGAAGCCCAGCCATTGCATGCTGGCAGATCCGACCAAATGGCCCACCACCCCGCCGCTGTGTCCGGGCAAATGGGCTTCAAGGCGATACAAACGCGACCATTCAATGCTGGCACTGGCGACCAACAACACCCCCATGCCCAGCAAAAAAACCCAGCTGCCACGTCGCGATTCAGGTGCATGTGGTGAGGGCTCTTCGCCCGACAAACTGCGCATCCAACGCGCCAAACCCACCAACCAAGCCCGGCCTGCGGCGGCCACACACCACCAAACCGAATAACCAAAGCCGAAATACGCCAAGTCAGCCAGCCAAGCGCCCAGACGGCCGATCCAATTGCGCACCGCGGGGCCATTGCCCGAAGTGGACCAAGCGGGGTCGTTGGGTTGGTAGCTCCACAAGGACAAAATGCACAGCAACAGCAGCGCCCCGCCCACAAGCAGCACGATTTCTTGCGCAAATCGCGACCAAAAATTCTGGGGCTCTTCAACCTCTTTGGCGCGCGCCGTCGGGTTGATCATGGTGTGCAGGGAATAAGTCATAAATTAAGGCTGAAGCTTACCCGATCAAGCCCCTCTTCAGGCCAGCTTTTGCCATCTGGAAACCCTCTGGGCCTGCTGACTTTGGGGGGTTCTTACAATCAAGGCACCCGATGACCCTTTGGGGCACCGTTTTCCAACAGATTTCTCTTCACGATTGCTCACCATGTCTGCCTCCTCCAAGCACGCACAAGTTTTGATTCTCGGCTCTGGCCCCGCCGGTTACACCGCCGCAGTTTACGCAGCCCGTGCCAATTTAAAACCCCTCTTGATCACAGGCATGGCGCAAGGCGGTCAGCTCATGACCACCACCGAAGTCGACAACTGGCCCGCAGATGTGCATGGCGTGCAAGGCCCTGACCTGATGCAACGCTTTCAGGAGCATGCCGAGCGCTTCAACACCGAAATAGTGTTTGACCATATTCACACAGTGAAGCTCGAGCAGCGGCCTTTCACACTCATTGGTGACAGCGGCACCTACACTTGCGACGCGTTGATCATTGCCACCGGCGCCTCGGCCAAATACTTGGGTTTGCCTTCCGAAACCGCCTTCATGGGCCGCGGTGTGAGTGGTTGTGCCACTTGCGACGGCTTTTTCTACCGCGACCAGCTGTGCTGCGTGGTCGGTGGTGGCAATACGGCCGTCGAGGAAGCCCTTTACCTGTCCAACATTGCCAGCAAGGTGTATTTGGTCCACCGCCGCGACAAATTCAAGGCCGAACCCATCTTGGTCGACAAGCTGATGGAAAAGGTCGCAGCCGGAAAAATCGTGCTCAAAACCTTCCAAACCCTTGAAGAAGTGTTGGGTGACGACACCGGCGTAACGGGCATCCGCCTAAAAAGCACGGCAGATGGCAGCCTGCAAGACATCGAACTCAAAGGATGCTTCATTGCCATTGGCCACGCCCCCAACACCGAGATCTTCCAGGGCCAACTGGCCCTCGAAAACGGCTACATCGTGACCCAAAGCGGCCTGAAAGGGTTTGCCACCCAGACTTCGGTGCCCGGTGTGTTTGCGGCAGGCGATGTGCAAGACCACGTTTACCGCCAAGCCATCACCAGCGCCGGGACCGGCTGCATGGCCGCCTTGGACGCACAACGCTTCTTGGAACAGCATAACGGCTGATTTTCTGGTTATAATCCAAGGCTTTGCTGCTACTGCCCGGGCTTTTCGCTTGGGGCCACAGGCACAGTGATCTGGGATACCGCCACCCATCTTGGCGAGGTGAGGCTGGAACGCCAGGCCCCATGCAAGTCTGCATGTGACCCATCGGCACCGGCTGTTTTATAAGTATCGGAGTGTCCACATGGCACGCGTTTGCGACGTAACGGGCAAAGGCCCAATGACGGGAAACAACGTTTCCCACGCCAACAACAAAACAAAGCGCCGGTTCCTGCCGAACCTGCAATACCGTCGTTTCTGGGTTGAAACAGAAAACCGTTGGGTGCGTCTGCGCGTTTCCAGCGCCGCTCTGCGCCTGATCGACAAAAACGGCATTGATGCCGTGCTCGCAGACCTGCGTGCACGCGGTCAAGCCTAAACCCAGAACATTAGGAGTCATCAATCATGGCAACCAAAGGCGGACGCGAAAAAATCAAGCTGGAATCCACAGCTGGAACTGGTCACTTCTACACGACCAGCAAAAACAAGAAAACAATGCCCGAGAAAATGTCGATCATGAAGTTCGACCCCAAAGCTCGTAAGCACGTTGAATACAAAGAAATCAAGCTGAAGTAATTCGGTCTGAGTCTTTCAACAAAAAACCCGCTTCTCAGCGGGTTTTTTGTTGCCCCAAGAAAAACAGGACCCGAAGGTCCTGTGGGCTGAGATCGCCATGCAAAGATCAGGCCGACTGTCGCACCGCACGCAATTTCACAGAGAAGTCGCGCAAAGCGGCAATGCCACTTTCTTCAGCGCGGCGGCACCAAGCTTGCAAATCAGCTGCCAATTGCTCTCGCGAATGCGAGGTATTGAGCCAAATTTGGCTGAGTTCCTCGCGCATTTGCACCATTTTGTCGAGCACCGGACTGGCTGCCCGCGCTTGGCTGAGCTGCGCATGCACGGCCGCAGGCACCTTGGCGGTATCGCGGTGCAACCAGCGCTGGGCAGCTTGCAACACGCTGGCATCGACCTTCAGCTTCTTGGCCTCGAGTTGCAACACCGAATGCAAGTTACGAGCGTAATTGGCCATGACTTCATAACGGTTGGCGATCAAGGCTTCCAGCGTTTTTTCGTCAGCCACAGGGCGAATATCGCCATAAGCCAAGCGGGGCGGGGTCTTTTTGACTGTCGCCAAACCCAATGTTTCGAGGGTGCGGATGTACAACCAGCCGATGTCAAACTCGTAGGGCTTGACCGACAACTTGGCCGAGGTGGGGTAGGTATGGTGGTTGTTGTGCAACTCTTCACCACCAATCAGGATGCCCCAAGGCGAGATGTTGGTGCTGGCGTCGTGCGCTTCAAAGTTGCGGTAACCCCAATAGTGGGCAGCACCGTTGATGATGCCGGCCGCAGTCACCGGGATCCAAGCCATTTGAACCGCCCAAACGGTCAAGCCCAAAAAGCCGAACAAAGCCACATCGATGATGAGCATCAGGGCCACACCTTGCCAAGAAAAGCGGGTGTACAGGTTGCGCTCAATCCAGTCGTCGGGCGTGCCATGGCCGTAGCGCTTCAGGGTGTCTTGGTTTTTTGATTCCTTGCGGTACAGCTCTGCTCCTGTGAACAAAACAGTTTTGATGCCGTGCACGTGAGGGCTGTGGGGATCTTCGGCTTGTTCGCACTTGGCATGGTGCTTACGGTGAATCGCCGCCCACTCTTTGGTCACTTGACCCGTGGTCAACCACAGCCAAAAACGGAAAAAATGAGAAGGAATGGCATGCAGGTCCAATGCCCGGTGGGCTTGGTGACGGTGCAAGAAAATCGTGACACTGGCAATGGTGATGTGGGTCAACCCCAAGGTGATCAACACCATTTGCCACCAAGCCAAGTCAAACAGGCCATGGCCCATCCACTGAATCAATGAATCAAGAAAGGCCGATTCAGGCAACAACATACGCAAAACTTTCTACTGGCGCCTGTGATCAGGCAATCTCTCGATTTTAAGTTTCTTGGCCTCAAAAGGACAGTCCTTTCGACCGAATCTTCCAAAAAAATAATTCTAAAATTTACTTTTTAGTCCACGCCGCGGCAAAAAAACCATCGGTGGCATGGCGGTGAGGCCACAAGCGCAGAAATGTGCCCGCAGGAACCAATGAAGTGCTCACTTCGGTCGAAGCCGTCGGCGAACACAAACTGGCCGCATCGGGCACCTTCAAGCGCTCGAGCTCTTGCGCCACGTTAACGGGAACAAAGTCGGGGTTGGCGGCGCTGAAAGCTTGCGCGATTTGTTCGTTTTCTTCGGGCAACACACTGCAAGTCGCGTACACCAGTCGCCCCCCGGACTTGACCATGCGCGAGGCACTTTGCAAGATGGCCAATTGCTTTTCGGTCAATTCTTGGACCGCTTGGGGCTTTTGACGCCATTTCAAATCGGGGTTGCGCCGCAAGGTGCCCAAGCCCGAACAAGGGGCATCCACCAAAACGCGGTCAATCTTGCCGGCCAAACGTTTGACGCGGTCATCGCGCTCGTGGGCAATGGCGGCGGGATGGACATTGGACAAACCGCTGCGGGCCATGCGCGGCTTGAGGGCGTCCAAGCGGTGGCCCGAGACATCAAACGCATACAAACGCCCCGTGCTGCGCATGGCAGCGCCCAGGGCCAAGGTTTTGCCACCGGCCCCAGCACAAAAATCCACCACCATCTCGCCACGGTGCGCGTCCACCAGCAAGGCCAACAGTTGCGAGCCTTCGTCTTGCACTTCAATCGCGCCTCGGGTAAAGGCATCGGTCTTTTGCAATGCCGGCTTGCCCTGCAAGCGCAAGCCCCAAGGCGAGTAAGGGGTAGGCGACGACGCAATGCCAGCCAGGTTCAGTTCTTTTTGAATCTCGCTGCGCTTGGCTTGCAGCATGTTGACCCGCAAATCCAGCGTGCCGGGTTGCTGCAGATGCTCTGCCAAGGCCCAAAAGTCTTCGCCCAATTGGGCTTGCAAGGCCTGCGCCATCCAGTCGGGCAAGTTGTGGCGGTGGGGGGCCATCAGCGCGTCGGCTGGAATGGTGTCGCACGTGGCCAACCATTTCTTTTCGGTCTCGTTGAGGGCTGCGCTCAAAAAGTCACGCGGTCCATGAAAGCCCAAAATGGCCAGCTTGCGCTCTTTGCTGCCAGAGCCTGAACGGGCCAACTGTTCAAAAAGCAATTTTTTGCGCAAAACAGCAAAGGCTGTTTCGGCCAATGTGGCGCGCTCACGGGGCCCCAAGGCGCGGTGTTCACGAAAATAGCGCGACACCACAGCGTCGGCGGGATGTTCAAATTGGAGAACCAGCCTGACCAAATCGGCGCAGGCGTCTAAAAGGGCTTTTGGATGCATGGGGCGTATTGTCCCATCCCCTTATCGTCCATTTGCACATTGACTCAGAAAGCACCCATGTCCGAGACCTTGCCCCCGTTGATTGAAACCCCCAAAGGCCTGTATCGACATTACAAAGGTGGCATGTACCGAGTGCTCGGGACCGTACGTCACAGTGAAGACCTGCAACCCATGACGCTGTACCAAGCCCTTTATGGCGACGAAGACTTGTGGGTTCGACCCGCTGCGATGTTTGCGGATGTGGCCGAATTCAATGGCCAAGTGCAGCCCCGCTTCACGCGCGTTGGCGATTAAGCCAAGAACTGCGCCACCGCACGGGGATAAATCAGATGCTCTTGCGTGAGCACCCGTGCCGCCAGTGTTTCGGCGCTGTCCTGCGGCAAAACTGGCACCACCGCTTGGGCCAAAATTTCGCCATGGTCTAACTCGGCGGTTACTTGATGCACTGTGGCCCCCGCAAAGCGGCACCCAGCGTCGATGGCGCGCTGGTGCGTGTGCAGTCCCGGAAACGCCGGCAACAAAGAGGGGTGAATGTTGAGCATATTTCCGGCGTAGTGGGCCACAAAGGCCGGCGTCAGGATGCGCATGAAGCCGGCCAACACCACAAGATCCGGCGAGAACCGATCCACTTCAGTCTGCAATGCGGCGTCAAATTCCTCTCGGGAAGCAAACGATTTGTGCTCCAACACCACCGTGGCAATGCCGTGTTCTTTGGCAATGGCCAGCCCCTTGGCATCGGCGCGGTTGCTCACCACTGCGGCCACGCGGGCATTCAAACGTGTTGCCCAACGGTCTTGCTCTGCGCTGCGGACAATGGCTGCCATGTTGGAGCCTGAACCGGAAATCAAAATGACAATATTTTTCATGGATGAGCGAGATTATCCCTGCACCAATCTCTGCGATTCAGTGAACCATGACGGCCTAGCAAGCACCCCGAATGCAGACTATTTTGTCGCACCCAAGACAGGCTTCAAAGGGTGTGGCGTGATAAAAAGCACGAGCGTTTGATTTTGATGTTGATGCACGCACACGCATCCCTCACCCCTTTGGAGAAAGTCCCTCATGGATTTGGCATTCACCCCTGAAGAACTCGCCTTTCGCGATGAAATTCGCACTTGGGTCAAAGCGAACTTACCCGCCGACATTGCTCACAAAGTGCACAACGCCATGCGCCTCACACGCGATGACCTGCAACGCTGGGCCAAAATTTTGGGCAAAAAAGGCTGGTTAGGCTGGGGCTGGCCCAAAGAGTTTGGCGGACCAGGCTGGGGCGCCGTGCAAAAGCACCTGTTTGAAGAAGAGTGTGCTCTCGCCGGAGCACCTCGTGTCGTGCCATTTGGCCCTGTGATGGTCGCACCCGTGATCATGGCGTTTGGCAACGCCGAACAACACAAACGTTTTTTGCCCGGCATTGCCAGCGGTGAAGTGTGGTGGAGTCAGGGCTACAGCGAGCCCGGTTCAGGCTCAGATTTGGCCTCACTCAAAACCCGCGCCGAGCGTCAAGGTGACAAGTACATCGTGAATGGCCAAAAAACCTGGACCACCCTCGGCCAATACGGTGAATGGATCTTTTGCTTGGTGCGCACCAGCAACGAAGGCAAGCCCCAAACCGGCATTTCGTTCTTGCTGATCGACATGAAGTCACCCGGCATCACCGTGCGCCCGATCAAATTGTTGGACGGCGAATGCGAAGTCAACGAAGTCTGGTTTGACAACGTCGAAGTGCCTGTCGAAAACTTGGTAGGGGAAGAAAACAAAGGCTGGAACTACGCCAAGCATTTGTTGGCCCACGAGCGCACAAACATCGCCGATGTGAACCGTGCCAAGCGCGAATTAGAGCGCCTCAAGCGCATCGCCAAAGCCGAAGGTGTTTACGACGACCTGCGTTTTCGCGACGAGATCGCCAAACTCGAGGTCGACATCGTGGCCCTCGAAATGCTGGTGTTGCGCGTGTTGTCGGCCGAGAAATCGGGCAAAAACTCGCTCGATATCGCGGGCCTTTTAAAAATCAGAGGCAGTGAAATTCAACAGCGCTACACCGAGCTCATGATGCAAGCCGCTGGGCCATTTGCCCTGCCCTTCATCTTTGAAGCCATGGATGCCGGCTGGCAAGGCGATTTTCCTGGTGGTGTGGTGGCCAACGCGCCATTGGCAGCCAACTACTTCAACATGCGCAAGACCACCATTTATGGTGGCAGCAACGAAGTGCAACGCAACATCGTCGCGCAAACTGTGCTCGGCTAAGCCCAAAGGATTTCACATGGATTTCGATTTTTCTGACGACCAAGAACAACTGCGTGACGCGGTGCGCAAATGGGTCGACAAGGGTTACGACTTTGACCGTCGCCGCGCTATCGTGGCCGCCGGAGGCTTTGACCGCGCCGCTTACAGCGAAATGTCTGAGCTGGGCCTGACCGGCTTGTATGTGAGCGAAGACCACGGCGGTATGGGCATGGGCCCGACCGAAGCCATGGTGACCCTGGAGGAACTGGGGCGCGGTATTGTTTTGGAACCCCTGACGCAAACCCTGATCACCAGCGCCACGCTGCAAACCCATGCACCAACAGACCTACAAGCCGCTTGGTTGCCACGCATGGCGGCCGGTGAAGCCGTGGTGGTGTTGGCACAGCAAGAGCGCGGGGCCCGCTACCAACTGAGTCGCTGCAACGCTCAAGCCCGTGAAGCAGGCGGCCAGTGGACAATTTCAGGCACCAAGAGTGTGGTGGCCGCAGGCGACCAAGCCGATGCCTTTGTGGTGCCCGCCATGTTGCATGGCAAAGACGGGGGCCCACTGGCTCTGTTCTTGGTGGAGCGCAACGCCAGCGGTGTGGCAACGCAGGGCTATGTCACCCAAGACGGCTCGCGTGCGGCCGAAGTGGTGCTCACCAACGCCTCAGCCAAATTGATCACGCTGAATGGTCTGACCGCGCTCGAAGAAGCCCAAGACATTGGCATCGCATGTGTGTGTGCCGAAGCCGTTGGGGTGATGGACAAGACCCTCGCCATCACTGTGGACTACATGAACACGCGCAAACAATTTGGGGTGAACATCGCCAGCTTTCAGGCGCTGCGCCACCGTGTGGCCGACATGAAAATGCAGCTCGAATTGGCACGCTCCATGAGCTATTACGCCAGTCTGAAGTTGCATGCCCCCGCCGATGAACGGCGTCGCGCCTTGGCGCGAGCCAAATACCAACTGGGTGTGTCCATGCGCTTTATTGGCCAACAGGCGGTGCAGTTGCACGGCGGCATTGCTGTGACAGACGAGTACATCGTGAGCCACTACTTCAAGAAATTGACGCAGTTGGACATGACTTTTGGCGATACCCTGCACCAATTGGGCGAGGTTTCTGCCCGCATGCAAGAGACCGCGGGCGTATTTGCCTGAGACGCAACGTTTGCGTCCATCAAAAGGGCTCCGCAAGGAGCCCTTTTTTTATTCTGGTTCGCGCTCTCTCACAAAACTGGCAAATCGGGGCAAGCCTGACGGTGTGCGGTCTCGGTAGCGGTAAGTCACCCAAGACCCAACGGGCGGCGGGTTACGCCGCTGGGCATCGCTCAAACCCGTCCCCAATGCAAACCGCTGACCTGAGGTCATTTGCACCCACAAAGCACCCGTGTGCCCTTGCAGACGGCCCTTGCCTGGCAAATGCCCCACCACGAGACCTTCTTCATCGGGTTCAGGCTTGAATTTGTACAGCGCATCGGTGCGACCGGCGCGCCAAAGTGCATCGGCACGATGCAACACCAAACCTTCGCCACCTTGGGCCACAACACCTTTCAATCGCGCTTGCAAACTCAGCTCATCTTGCACGACCTCTTGCGCCACGGGCATCAACCAAGGCACCCCTGCACTGGCCAGATGGGTTTGCACAAATTGCGCGCGTTCGACAAATGGCGCCGCGTGCCCGGGGGCATCAAAGACCATGTATTTCACCTGACGCCAGGCGTCGTCATGGGGCACTTCTTTGCGCACCAAACCTGACAAGAGATCAAACTTGCCGTGCCCGATCCAGAGCTCGCCATCTAAGGGCGTGGTCGGCAAAGCGGCCAAGAACCATGCAGGCGCCGTCAGCACACGTCCACTGCGAAAACGCAAAATTTTCCCATCCCAAACCGCGCGCACGCCATCGAATTTTTCGCTGACCCTGAAACCTTGTGGTGATCGGTCAGCTGACCAAGGCGAAGCCAATTGCACAGGGTAGGGTGATTTGGTTTGGGCTGCAATAAGCGAACTGGTGTGAAGCCAGCCTACCCCTAAATAGAGCGACTGAACCCAATGTCGGCGTGTGAAACCATGTGGCTGATAACCCACCTGCGCGCTCAACGCGGGGCTAAAAAGGTGAGATGACATGTAACGCTTCCCAAATAAAAGCAATGAATTATTGGCACTTTTGTATTCAATAATACACCAATAAATGGGAAAATCACAGGAGCAGGCGCGACAAAGCGCACCAAAAAGTCACACCATGAGGCGTGAATTTTTAGGCACGTGGGCCATGAGAAAGGCCATTTGGTCCGACAAAATGCGGCGGTTTCGCAAAATAAAGTCTTCCCACAAACTGGGCACATACGGCGCATAAAGCAGGGGCATGTGGGCTTGTTCAGGGGTGCGGCTGCTTTTTCGATGGTTACAAGAACGGCAGGCGGTGACCACATTCATCCAGTGGTCTGGACCGTTTTGCGACACTGGAACAATGTGCTCGCGGGTCAACACCGATTCATGGAAATGGCCGCCGCAATAGGCACACACATTGCGGTCGCGTGCAAAGAGTTTGGGGTTGGTCAGACCCGAGCGCAAATCAAAGGGATTGATGCGCGGCACGCCTTGCGTGCCAATGATGCTGTTGACCGTGATGATGGATTGCTGTCCTGTGAGCGCGTTGTGCCCACCATGAAAAACAGCCACTTGCTGCCCCGCTTCCCAACGCACTTCGTCAGCTGCATAGTGCGTGACGGCTTGCTCGAGGGTGATCCACGATTGCGGCAGCCCTTGGGCCGAGAGTTTCAAAACCTTCACAGACGCCTCCATCCAACAGTACCAAGACCACTGACACGAAAAGTTCCGTCTCGATCCTGTCCCATCGCAAGGTCTGTTGGGACCATGAAGGTCACCCCAGGCCACGGATTGCAGGATCGGGCTCAGTCACAATATACCCTCTAACTTTGACAACCCCGTGAATGCTGGCACATGGCCCGCCTCACGGGCAACCCCCAAGCGACATGAAGGTTTTTCGCGGCTTCCATCACCCAGACCTGGCACCAGCCTGTGCCTTGACCATCGGCAATTTTGACGGTGTGCACCGCGGTCACCAGGCCATGCTGGCGCTGCTGCGCAGCGAAGCCGCTTACCGGGGCGTGCCCAGTTGCGTGCTGACCTTTGAGCCGCACCCGCGCGACTACTTTGCCAAAGCGCTCAACAAACCCGCCTTGGCCCCGGCGCGCATCGCCACATTGCGCGACAAGCTGCAAGAGCTGGAACGATGCGGGGTCGACCAAGTGGTGGTGTTGCCGTTCAACGCACAACTGGCCAGACAGTCGCCCGACGACTTCATTCAACAAGTGCTGATGCAGGGCTTGGGCGTGCGTTATGTGCAAGTGGGTGACGATTTTCGTTTTGGTGCACAGCGCGCCGGCGACTACGCCATGCTCGATGCGGCGGGTGAACGACTGGGTTTCGATGTGGCCCGCATGAACAGCTACGAAGTGCATGGCCTGCGGGTGTCCAGCTCAGCCGTGCGAGATGCACTTGGCCAAGGCCGCATGCAAGATGTGCAAGCTTTGCTGGGGCGTCCCTACAGCATCAGCGGCCATGTGGTGCATGGGCGCAAGCTGGGGCGCGAATTGGCAGCCAGCCAAACCGGTGCTGGCGACGGGTTTCGAACCCTCAATCTGCGCTTTACGCATTGGAAGCCCGCGGCCAGTGGCATCTTTGTGGTGCAGGTCAATGGCCTCGCCGATCTTCCACTGCGGGGGGTTGCCAATTTGGGCATACGCCCCTCGCTCGATCCGACCGATGTCAATGGTGGCCGGGTGCTGCTGGAGACCCATATCTTTGACTGGCCCGCCCATCTGGGGGCCGAAGGGGGCTACGGTAAAATCATCGGCGTGGATCTGCTGCACAAACTACACGACGAGCTCAAATACGACGGTCTGGACGCCCTGACAAAGGGCATTGCCAAAGACTGCAATGTCGCGCAAGCGTGGTTTGCCTCGCGCCATGGCGAAACCAGTCGTCAAACCACCCGCGACCGAATTTGACGCTGACCCGTCCCGGTGCAGGCCAAGGGCTTGCACCCTCCTCCGGGCTCAGTTTGATGGCCCATCTTTTTGCTCTTCGCGGTTTATTGGCCGCCCCCTCGGATTCCTCTCATGTCTGACACAAGCACCCCCAACAGCAACGCCCCAAGCGCCGATTACCGCGCCACCCTGAACCTGCCTGACACCCCTTTCCCGATGCGCGGCGACCTGCCCAAGCGCGAACCCGGTTGGGTGAATGGCTGGAATGAAGGCGGCTTGTACAAAAAACTGCGCGCCGCCCGTCAAGGTGCGCCCTTGTTTGTGTTGCACGACGGTCCGCCCTATGCCAATGGCAAATTGCACATTGGTCATGCACTGAACAAAGTTTTGAAAGACATGATCGTCAAGTCCAAGCAATTGGCTGGGTTTGATGCGCAATACATCCCTGGCTGGGACTGCCACGGTTTGCCTATCGAAAACGCGATTGAAAAACTGCATGGCCGCAACCTGAGCCGCGATGACATGCAAGCCAAGAGCCGGGCTTTTGCCACCGAACAAATCAACCAGCAACGCGAAGACTTCAAGCGTCTGGGCGTGTTGGGCGATTGGGAGCGTCCTTACCGCACGATGGATTTTGCCAACGAGGCGGGCGAGATTCGTGCCTTCAAACGCGTGATTGAGCGCGGCTTTGTTTACCGCGGCCTCAAGCCCGTGTATTGGTGCTTTGACTGTGGCTCTTCGTTGGCCGAATTCGAGATCGAATACGCCGACAAAAAAAGCGACACCTTGGATGTGGCCTTTGAAGCCGATAACGCCGCCGCACTGGCCGCCGCCTTTGGCCTGTCCCAATTGCCCGGAGATGGCGGCAAAAAAGCCTTTGCCGTGATCTGGACCACCACCGCTTGGACCATCCCCGCGAATCAAGCTCTGAACGCACACCCCGAACTGGAATATGCCTTGGTCGACACCCCGCGTGGCGTGTTGCTGTTGGCCACCAGCTTGGTCGAGAAATGCCTCGAGCGCTACCAACTGCAAGGCCAAGTGATCGCCACTGCCGTGGGCGAAAAACTGCGTGGGCTGGTGTTCCGTCACCCGCTGCATGACACCGTCAGCGCGGAAGAAGGTGGCCCTTACAGCTACCGCCGACCTTCGCCGTTGTACCTGGCTGACTATGTGACAGCCACCGACGGCACCGGCATCGTGCACTCGGCACCCGCCTACGGTGTGGATGACTTCAACTCATGCGTCGCCAACGGCTTGAAATACGACGACATCTTGAACCCGGTGCAGGGCAACGGGGTGTATGCCGCTGAGTTGCCTTTCTTTGGCGGCCAACACATCTGGAAAGCCTGTGCCCGCGTGATCGAAGTGCTGAGCCAGAGCGACCGCTTGATGTCCACAGTGGAAATCACCCACAGCTACCCACATTGCTGGCGTCACAAAACCCCCGTTATCTACCGCGCTGCAGCCCAGTGGTTTGTGCGCATGGACGACGGCGTTGGCGTGTTCACCAAAGACAAAGCGCCTAAAACCCTGCGCCAACTGGCACTGGACGCCATTGAGCAAACCCAGTTCTACCCCGAAAACGGCAAAACGCGTCTGCGCGACATGATCGCCAACCGCCCTGACTGGTGCATTTCACGCCAACGGTCTTGGGGCGTGCCTGTGCCGTTTTTCTTGCACAAAGACAGTGGTGAGTTGCACCCGCGCACCATGGAAATCTTGGACCAAGCCGCCGACATCGTTGAACAAGGTGGCATTGAAGCTTGGAGCCGAGTGACCGCGGAACAGATGTTGGGCGCGACTGATGCCCCGCACTACACCAAAAGCACCGATATTTTGGAAGTCTGGTTTGACTCAGGCAGCACCTTCCAGCACGTGCTGCGTGGCAGCCACAAAGACGCCTATGGCGTGCCGCCTTTCCACGGCCAAGGCCCTGAGGCCGATCTGTATTTGGAAGGCCATGACCAACACCGCGGCTGGTTCCACAGCTCGCTGTTGCTGGGCTGCGCCTTGTACGACCGTGCGCCCTACCGAGGCCTGTTGACCCACGGCTTTGCCACCGATGGCCAAGGCCGCAAAATGAGCAAGTCGCTGGGCAACACGGTGGAGCCACAAACCATCAACGCCAAAATGGGCGCTGAAATTGTTCGCCTCTGGGTGGCCAGCACCGATTACTCGGGCGATCTGAACATCGACGACAAAATTCTGGCCCGTGTGGTGGATGCCTATCGCCGCATTCGCAACACCTTGCGCTTTTTGTTGGCCAACGTGAGCGATTTCAACCCCGCCACCGACAGCGTGCCCGACCACCAATTGCTGGAGATCGACCGCTTCGCGCTGGCCCGCGCTGCCGAATTGCAAGCCGATATTCGCAGCCACTTTGACGCGTATGAATTCCACCCCGTGGTCTCTAAACTGCAAATCTATTGCTCAGAAGATTTGGGCGCGTTTTATTTGGACGTGTTGAAAGACCGCCTCTACACCACTGCGCCCAAATCATTGGCACGACGCAGTGCCCAAACGGCGCTGTACCGCATCACCCACGGCATGCTGCGCTGGATGGCACCCTTCTTGTCGTTCACCGCCGAAGAAGCATGGGGCACTTTTGGCAGCTCGGAATCCATCTTCATGGAAACCTTCGGCGACCTGGGTGCAAAGGACGCGGCGCTGTTGGCCAAGTGGAGCCGCATTCGCGAGATCCGCGATTTGGTGAACAAAGACATCGAAAACTTGCGTGCGGCAGGCCAAGTCGGGGCCTCTTTGCAAGCGGAGATCCATCTGCAAGCGCCAGCGGCTGACCATGCGCTCTTGAGCAGCTTGGGGGCCGCTATCAAATTTGTCTTCATCACCTCCAAAGTGACTCTGGCGCTGGGCGACACATTGGCGGTGCAAGTCACACCCAGCCAAGCCGCCAAATGCGAACGTTGCTGGCACTATGCCGACGATGTGGGCCATGACGCAGCACACCCCACCATTTGCGGCCGCTGCGTGAGCAACTTGCATGGCGCAGGCGAAACCCGCCAAGTTGCTTGATCTTTCCCACGTTTTTTTACCTTCAGGCAAGCCCATGGCCAGCTCCAAAAAATTCAGCAAAGGCCCAACGGGCAGCAGCCACAGCATGACGCTGTGGCTGGGCATTGCCCTGTTGATTTTTCTGCTGGACCAATTCACCAAAGTGTTGGTGCTGGGCGCATTTCAGCTGGGCGACAGTACGCCCATCACCTCGTTTTTTAACTTGGTGCGGGTGCACAACCATGGCGCGGCTTTCTCGTTTTTGGCCGATGCCGGTGGCTGGCAGCGCTGGTTCTTCACGGGCATTGGCGGGGTGGCAGCGGTCTTCATGCTGTGGATGCTGTATTCGCATGCGGGCCAAAAGTTGTTCAGCTTGGCCATTGCCCTCATCTTGGGTGGCGCGATTGGCAATGTGGTCGACCGCTTGATGCACGGCTATGTGGTCGACTTCTTAGACTTTTACTGGGGCCGCTGGCATTTTCCGGCCTTCAATGTGGCCGACAGCGCCATCAGTGTGGGGGCCGCCCTGTTGATCTTGGACGAAATATTGCGCGTCAGACGCGGCCGATAAGATGAAAAAAGCCCGCCGAAGCGGGCTTTTTTATGGCCGGGGCCATCACAGCGTGATGATGGTGCAGCCCGTGGTTTTGCGGGCTTCCAGGGCGATGTGTGCATCTTGGATATTGGCCAGCGGGAAAGTCTGGTCAATGTGGATCTTGACCTTGCCACTGGTCACGGCCTCGAACAAATCATCGGCCATCTCCTGCGTGCTTTCACGCGTGGTGATGTGGCTGAACAAGGTCTGACGCGTCACATAGATCGAACCCTTGGGTCCGAGGATGCCGGGCGCAAACGGCGCTACAGCACCGGATGCGTTGCCAAAGCTGGCCATCAACCCGAAAGGCGACAGGCAATCCAAAGATTTGTCCCAAGTGTCTTTGCCCACCGAGTCGTAAACCACCTTCACACCTTTACCACCGGTGATCTCTTTCACCTTGGCTTGAAAGTCGTCGGTGGCATAGTTCACGCAAAACTCGGCGCCGTTGGCCAAGGCCAATGCACACTTGGCATCGCTGCCAGCGGTGCCAATCAAACGCAGCCCCAAGGCCTTGGCCCACTGGCAAGCGATCAGGCCCACACCCCCGGCGGCGGCATGGAACAGCACGAAGTCTCCCGCTTTCAAGCCGCCTTGCGGCAAAGTGCGCTTGAGCAAATATTGCACCGTGAGCCCCTTGAGCATCATGGCCGCACCCGTTTCAAACGAAATGGCGTCGGGCAGTTTGCACAAGCACTTGGCGGGCATCACGCGCACTTCGCAATAGCTGCCGGGCGGCTGGCTGGCGTATGCGGCGCGGTCTCCCACCTTCAGATGCGACACGCCCTCGCCCACGGCTTCCACCACCCCAGACGCCTCCATGCCCAGCTTCAAGGGCATGGGCAGAGGGTACAAACCAGCACGCTGGTAAACATCAATGAAGTTCAGGCCGATGGCCTTGTGTCGAATGCGGATCTCACCGGGGCCGGGCTCGCCCACGGTCACATCGACCAACTTCATAACTTCGGGGCCGCCGTTTTGGTCTATCTGGACAGCAAGGCTCATAGCAATCTCCTGAAAGGGTGAACTCAAACGATGCGTGACTTTGCCACGAAATGCATTGTCTGAGCATGGGTCAGGGACAGTTCGGCGACAGCGGGAAAACCCGAGTGCCGCTACATTTCCCGCATGTCGCAAAAAATCACCCCTTTGTCCGCCCTCTTACTGACGGTTCCGCCATTGCTTTGGGCCGGCAACGCGGTAGTAGGCCGACTGGTCAACAACTTGGTGCCGCCGATCACCCTCAATTTTTTGCGCTGGGCGGTGGCCTTGTTCATCTTGTTGCCTTTGGCTTCGTGGGTGTTGCGTCGCAGCAGCGGTCTGTGGCAACACTGGCGGCGCTTTGCACTTTTGAGCTTGTTGGGGGTAGGCTGCTACAACGCCTTGCAATACTTGGCGCTCCAAACATCCACGCCGCTGAATGTGACTTTGGTGGCCGCCAGTGGGCCCGTATGGATGCTGGCGATTGGTGCCTTGTTTTTTCAGGCCCCGGTTCGCCGTGCACAGGTCTACGGTGCCGTGTTGTCCATTTTGGGCGTGTTGGTGGTGCTATCGCGAGGAGATTGGGCACAACTCATGGCGGTACGTTTGGTGGTGGGCGACTTGTTTATTTTGCTGGCCACGGCTTGCTGGTCTTGGTACAGCTGGTTGCTGAGCCGGCGCGACGAGCCCGAGGCCATTCGCCAAGACTGGGCGGCTTTCTTGCTCGCCCAAGTGGTTTTTGGTCTGGCTTGGTCGGGCTTGTTTGCGGGCATGGAGTGGGGCTTGACCGACGCACACATCACCTGGGGTTGGCCACTCATCAGCGCGTTGGCCTTTGTGGCCGTGGGCCCCGCGGTGCTGGCTTACCGCTGCTGGGGCATGGGTGTGCAACAAGCGGGGCCAGCCGTTGCAGGATTTTTTGCCAACCTCACGCCGCTGTTTGCGGCCATTTTTTCAGCTGCCTTTTTGGGTGAGTTGCCGCACCTGTACCACGCGCTGGCCTTTGCGCTGATCATTGGCGGGATTTGGGTGTCTTCGCGGCAGTGAAACCGGGGCCACTCAGGTGGCCCGGTAAGCCTCAATAAGTTCCGGGGTAAGCACCACCGTCGGCCAACACATTCTGGCCCGTCATGTATGCCGCGTGCTGGCTGCACAAAAAGGCGCAGATTGCGCCAAACTCTTGCGCGTTGCCGTATCGCCCAGCCGGAATTTGCGCTTGCTGAATGGCGCGCATTTCTTCGACTGTTTTGCCCTGCTTTTGCGCCATCGCGGGCAGCGTGGCGCGGATGCGGTCGGTGTCAAATTTGCCGGGCAACAGGTTGTTGATGGTCACCCCTTGCGCCGCGATTTTGCTGCGCGAAGTGCCCGCCACAAACCCCGTCAAACCACTGCGTGCGCCATTTGACAGGCCCAGCACATCGATGGGGGATTTCACAGCGCTGGAGGTGATGTTGACGATGCGGCCAAAGCCCCGCGCCGCCATGCCGTCCACCGTGGCCTTGATCAGCTCAATCGGGGTCAGCATATTGCCGTCGATGGCTTTGATCCACGTTTCACGGTCCCACTCACGGAAGTCGCCTGGGGGTGGGCCACCGGCGTTGGTGACCACGATGTCGTAGTTTTTGCCAGGGCCGCCGGCCACATGCCAGATGGCTTCGCGCCCGGCGGCGGTGGTGATGTCTTGTGCCACAGGAATCAGCTGCACTCGGCCACCGGTCTCAGCGCGCAAGTCGTCGACGGTTTTGTTCAGCACTTCTGCCCCGCGCGCAACCATGACCACATTCACGCCTTCCAAGGCCAGGGCTCGTGCGCAACCCCAGCCCAAGCCTTTACTTGCGCCGCCCACCAAAGCCCATTTGCCAGCAATACCTAAGTCCATTTTTGATCTCCTTGATGATTCAAACTTTGGGGGTCCGTGTGACCCAAAAAACGCCCGACAACACCAACGCGGTGCCGCCCACAATCCACACATTGAATGGCTCGCCCAAAATGAGCACGCCCATCAGCAAGGTGGACATGGGGCCCACCATGCCGGTCTGCGCCGTCAGGCCAGAGCCAATGCGCTCAATCGCCATCATCACCAAAACCACCGGCACGGCAGTGCAGGCGGTGGCGTTGAGCAACGACAACCAAATCACGGGTTCGGCCACTTGCGCTGCACTCAGGGGTCGCAACAACAAAAATTGGCCAATGCAAAACAAGCAAGCCACCGAGGTCGCCCAACCCGCCAAACGCAATGAGCCCAAGCGCTGCACCATTTGCCCGCTGTAGCTCAGGTACAGCGCATAGCTGATGGCACTGCCCAACACCAACAAAGCACCCCAAACGGCATTTTTTCCATCCAGCGAAGCTTCGTGTCCAAACACCAGCATCACCCCGGCATAGCTGATGAGCATGCCCACGCCTTGGCGGTAGCTGATCTTGCAGCCATACAGCAACCAGCCCAGCACCAGCACCAGCGTGGGGTTGAGGTACAAGATCAGCCGCTCCAATGAGGCGCTGATGTACTCCAGGCCCCAGAAGTCGAGAAACGAAGCGAGGTAATAACCACTGAAACCCAAACCCAAAATGCCCAGCCAATCGCGCCCAGCCATACGGGGCTTGCCACGGCCAGCCCACCAAGCCATGAACAAAAACAAGGGCAAGGCAAACAGCATGCGGTACATGACCAGCGTGACCGCATCCACATCGTGGCGATAAGCCAGCTTGACGATGATGGCTTTGCCGCTAAAAGCAATCGAGCCCGCCATGGCCATGATGAGGCCGGTGGTCAAGTTCGAGAAACGGGGCAACCCCATCAAAAGCCCACCGCTTGTCCGTCTCGGCGGGGGTCGCTGGCAGCCATGTAGCCTTCCG
>JBJOIR010000014.1:0-40759 GCA_046047055.1 Pseudomonadota bacterium
CGTGCGCACCGTATTTTCTGCATCAGCAGATACGAGCGTACCGGCTGTGTTGGTAGCAAAGGTGTCTTTAGCCACCGTGTCTGTCAGCGTGATAGCTGTAGGCACTGTCAATACTGGCGCATCGTTGGCTCCAGCAATGTTGACAGTCAAGTTACCAGTGCCCGTCAAACTACCATCGCTTGCGGTCACAGCGAATGTGTCGGTTTGATTGGCAGCCACAGCATTGATCGCTGTGACATTCGGCACATACACGTATTCGCCTGTTGTGGACTTGACGTGCAACGTGCCATAAGTTCCCACTTTGCTGACGTTATAGACCACTGAATTCACAGTTACATTCGCACCCGAACCAACGCCTGAAATGCCATAGGTCAATGCATCGCCCTGTGCATCTGTAGCACTCAAAGTACCTGTTTGGTTGGTAAATGGGTCCGCTACGCTGGTATCGGTCAATGCAATTGAGGCTGCGGCAATGACTGGCGCTTCGTTAAAGGCCTTGAGTACAAACGGTTGCGAGCTTGTCGCAGTGCCACCACCTGCCAGGGTTGCCGTAGCTGTGACGTATTTGCCACCATCTGCACCAAGTTTTGTGACATCCGCACTGGTCAACACATATTTCCATGTGGTGGCTGTAACAGCCACCACCGAGCCTGTTGCAGGATTAGTGCCAAAAGTCAATGCAACGGTTGCGCCAGTGACGTTGGTACCCGTAATGACTGTGGTGCCACTTGTAACGTCACTGGTGGTTTCGATTGCATTCAAGACGTTGTCAGCCGTGATGCTGTTGATACTCACGTTGGTGTTGTCTTGCGTTTCTAAGTTATCGACCACCGTATCCGTAACGCCATCAACACCCGTGGCGTCTTCGGCTTTATCCGCGCCTTGTACCAACACAGCTTGTTGCTCTGGCGACAACTTGCCGTCTGTTGGAACGTTCACACCCGCTTCTAAATCGTCCAGCGTCTTTTGTGAGTCACCACCGTTGGCCGAGTCCACGCCCGAGATCGCTCCCAGAACCGCTCCCAACTTGCCTTCTGGCGTCGTGCCATCGAACTTGCCATCCGAGATCACATCAGGGGTCAGCGTTGTGATGTCGCCCACGCCAAACGCATTGCTCACATCATCGTTGGCCGTCAAGATCGCTGCAGCATCCGGCGCTGTTCCAGCTTTCTCTACCGCAATGCTTGTCAACGCGTTGATGTTCAACACCAACGCCGCTCCGTTTGAGACACCACCGGCTTGCAACAAGGCATTGAGGTCTTTGCCCTCATGCGTCACGGTGTCTGTGTAATCAACGCCATCATTGGCATCCAGCACTTTGGCAATCACCACCTCACCTGCGCCCACTTGCAGTGTCGCGGTGTAGAAACCTTTCTCATCCACGGCCACAGCTGGACCCCATGCAGTGCCGTCTTCTTTGTACAACTGGACTGTCAGGCCATGACCTTTAACCAATGGACCGCCCGCTGTGATGTTGCCGCTGACCACTGTTGTCGTGGAAGCGATCGCCGCTGTCGGGTTGTTGGTATTGTTGTTGGCTACGGCCACAACAGTTGCAGCACCCGCAAACAGCCCCAATCCTGGAGCAAAGATTGGCAACAATGCCGCTGACTCTGCACCACCTGCAACCGCCAAAGCCTCAGGTGTTACCACCATGCCACCAGCATCTGTGGCCAGGTAGTTCCACTCCACATTACCCAAACTGGCGCCGGTGTTGTTATAAAACTCCGTTACTTCAACCAGTTCTTCGCCTTCCAACTCCAACACCAAGTGATTGCCAACCCTTTTGACAGTACCCGTTTTTGTTTGTGGTGTGCCGCCATCATTGGATTTGCCAGCTTCAACGTTGAAGCTGACCTTGGCCCCCGGCAGGGCTTGCATCTTCAAGGAAGTCACGCCTTCTTTAGACAAAATTTGTTGGGTGACTTGGCCGTTGGGGAGGGTTTGAGTAACTTGGATTTTCATGATGGTCTTTGCGTGAGGGTTAAAAATAAGATCCGGCAAAGATATACCCACAAAAGTACTAATTAGAGATTTAAATGCAATTTAATGGAACTATCTACCACCTTTATTTAACCTATAAAAGCTCAAATCCTTCGTCCAACCATGTGCTCAGATGCAAACAGTTGGACTTCGGCTTGAAGCCTCAGAAACAAAAAACCCCTGGCTCGTGAGAGACAGGGGTTGTAGAAAAAGGGCTTGAAGAAACAGGCCTAGACCGAATGCGCGAGATCCATGCCGCCCCGACCTTCTGGCTGTTGCTCTGTTTTAAATCAAAGCGTAGCTCACCACCAAGTTTTGGTTGATCAACAACTGGGCGTTGTCGCTCACCACGTTGGTGTACACGTTGAAGCTTTCGCCATCGTGTGTGGCCGTGCCGGTTAAGGCCCAAGGCGATAAGGTGTTGATCTCCCCAGCAAATTCGGTGATGCTCACCGTGCTGCTGCCGCGCGCCACCGAGCCGCTGCCGTCCATCACCATTTGGTGCGAGGTGATCGCGCGGGTCATGTCGGCCGAATTGCTGAAGCTCCAGCCACTGGCCACATTGAACAAGTTGGTGCCTGCGTCCAAAACATCCGCCGTGCTCAGCTTGACGCTGTTGCCGCCATAGCTGCCCAAGTCCACCTTGTCGATGGTGCTGGCGCCCCACTTGGTGAAGTCCATCGCTTGGCCATAGTTGGAAAAAGCCAATGTATCCACCCCGCTGTTGCTGGTGGTCATCGAGGCGATCTGTCCGCCCTCGCCCACCACCACATGGACCACCTGCGCACTGGCTGCGCTGGTTTGCTCCACACCGATGGTGTTGTAAAACTTCACCGAAAGTGCATGGCTGCCTGCGCCCAGCTGGGGCACGTTGATCTTGAGGACTTGGTCTGCTTCAAATATTGAAAATTGTTCAGCAACGAGGTGGGTGCCGTTAAACACCTTGACCACCCCCTGTTGGGCAAAGTCAAGCTTGCAACTGAGCACCAAGAAGACATCTTCGGTGCTGCCGCCTGTGGCCAAGTTGCCCGTCAGTGCGCCTTGGTTGTCGCTCAAGGTACTGACCGTCACAAAGTTGTCCACCACAGCATCCACCTCCAGCCCAAAGCGGGCGCTGGCAGCGCCTAGGTTGGCGCCGCTCTCGACCCTGAAGCTCAGGCTGTGAAACCCCTCACTCAAGGGAGTGGTGGGAACAAAGTTCCAGCTTCTGCCGTTGACCACCATGTTGCCGCCCAGGGCTTGTGTGCCGTCGTAGGCCACCAAGGTTTCGCCGCTGCCCAAGTTGGCGGTCAAAGTGCCCCACACACCGGGCGTGGTGTCTTGGGTGACCAAGCTCTTGAGGGGATCGGCCACGCTTTGGCCGGGCAACAGATGTCCACCATAGGCAAAGGCGCCCGAGGTCTCCACGGCGCCCGAGACCGTGACCAACTGGGTGGGCAAGGTGCCCACAATGGTGACGCTTTGGCTGCTGCCGGCTGCGCTCACTTGGCCCAATTCGTTGGTCACTTTGGCGGTGATGGCGTGGCTGCCAAGACCCAAGCCCGCGTGGCTGAATGTCCAAATTGTGTTGGTGCTTGTGGCGAAGCCCAACAACACATCACCGTCATACACGCCCAGCTTTTGCCCAGCCGCCAAGGCGGTGGTCAAATTGCCAGTGACCTGCAACATGCTGACACCAGCGCTGCCAGAGTCGAAGGCAGAGAGGACATTGGCCGTCGGGGCAGCGCCAGGGATGCTGAGCCACTCGGTGGCGGTGGCCTTGATGACGCTGCCGTCCATGCTCTCCACCCGCACCATCATCGTGTGCACGCCAGCGGCCAAGGCTTTGTCCGCGGGCACCGTGAAGGCCCAAGCGCCAGTGGCGGTGTTGGTGATGGTGGCGTTGCCCAAATAAGCGTTGCCGTCGTACACCGCCAGCCGCTCGGTCGACCCCAGGTTGGTGCCCAAGGTGCCGCTCAAGGTGGGGGTGGTGTCGCTGGTGTAGTTGGCCCCCGACTTGAGGTTGCTGTTGTTCACGGTTTGCACCAAGTTCCCGTTGAGGGTGGCCGCCACCGTGACCCCAGGCGCAGCGGCCAAGGCCAGCTCAGACTGGTAACTGCTCATGCTGGTGCCCGACAAATACACCTTGGCTTGGGCCAAAGTGCCAAAGGTGGGGTTACCAGTGATCTTGATGCTGTCAATTTGGTAGAAATCTCCCAAATCAACATGCCAATAACGGATGCCATTGGCGCTTTCACTGTACAAGTAAGACGAGCCCCAGAATGTAGAACCATCTACCGCTGCCGATGCGGGCAAGTTGCCTTGTGCTGCCGAAGTCCAGCCCAGACCTGCAGTGGGTTTGCCCAAGGCCACGTTCACCCCGCCGCTCATCACCTCCACCTCCGACATGGACAGGTAAGCCATGTCTGAAGGCATATTGCGAGCCACCATCACGTAACGCGCCGATTGAGGCGTTTGCGAGAGGGTGCCTGTGTTCACACTCAAGGTGATGTCGGGGTTTTGCACCAACGCGGTGATCGCATTGGACGTCGTGCCGGACAAGGCCGTGACGGTGTTGACCACCTTGGCCGTCAAGTTGTGGCTCTGATAGGCCAGTGCGGGGGTGGTGTAGGTCCAGTCCTTGCCTGTCACCGTGGCGGTGCCCAACAAGTTGCTGCCACTAAAAATCTGCACCACCTCTCCCGATTTGAGATTGGCCGACAAGGTGCCGTCGAGTTTCAAAGTGGTGTCGTCCGTACTGCTGCCGCTGACCAAAGCGCCTGTTTGCGCGCCCTCGTTGTCGGTTGCGCTGGAAATAGCAACCAAGCTGTCAGGGGCCGTGGTCTCGGCAATGTGCAATGTCTGGGTCTGGGCCAAACGAACGGCGCCCGTCAATTTGTCCTCGACTGTCACTTTGACCAAGTGGTTGCCCCGTGGCATGCCGCTCAGGTTGTAACTCCAGTTGGTGCCATTGACGGTGGCCTCTCCCAAATAGACATCATTGAGATACACACCGACCCGCTCATTGTCCGTGGCGCTGAGCGCGACACCCAGTTTGCCGCTCACAGTCGCCGCTGTTTCAGTGGTGAACACACCTTGTGGCACATTGAATGCCACAGTGTTGATGTCGGTACCGCCCGCAAGTGGTGACAGTTGTCCAACAAAGATGGCGCCATTGGTGCCGCTTTGCAAAGCGGCCAAGCTGGGGTTGGCGGCCATGCTTTGATTGGACACATAGGCCCAGGTGCCTGCATCGGGTTTACCCAAGGTGATGCTGCTGACCTCGTAGGCCGCCCCCAAATCGACCTGAATCCAGCCCTCGCTGGTGGCTGCAGCGGTGGTGTAACCGGTCTCTGCATACCTGGGGTTATAGGTAACGGCATATTGCGGGTTGGATGAGCCGTTGATCGAGACGGGCACTTTTGAGGGGTCACTGGTCGTCCAGGTGACGCCCAGCAAATCGCTGAGCACCGTGGTGTTGGGGCCCAAAATTCGGATGTACCCCACATCGAACACCTCAGGCGCGCTGACGGCCCCTTGGTGCACCATGATGTAACGCACAAACTGGCCTCCCTTTGCAGCACTGCCTTGCGGCGCTAGGGTGAGGTCGGTCAACGCTTGCACCAACACGGTGGCGTTGAGGGCGGCGCTGGCCAAGCCAGAAGAAGTGTTGATCACCCGAGCGCTGATAGCGTGAGAGCCCACTGCCAATGCGTTGGACACTGTGGGGGCATAAGACCAAGTGGCACCACTGATTGTGGCGGTTCCTAAGTAGGTGCTGCCATCAAAGATCTGCACCACCTCGCCGTTGGCCAAGGCCGAACTCAGACCGCCACTGATCAGCGGGGTGTTGTCGTCGGTACTGGTTTGCGAAGCCACCGCACCCGTGCTGTTGCCTGAGCTGTACAGCGTTCCTGTCGTGCTCGCACTGGTATCGTCGGTCACCGAGATCGTCGCGACAAAGGTGGTGGGAGTCACCCCGGAGCTGACAATTTGTACGTTTTGAGCACGAGACAAGATAGCGACACCCGTGGCGATGTTCTCTAAACGAACCTCGAGGGGGTGCATGCCGGTGGCCAAGTTGCTGACCGAATAGCGCCACGCAGTCCCCGAGACCAGCGCATTGCCCAACAGCACACCAGCGTCATAAATAGCCACACGCTCTTTGGCAGGGTCAATCGCAGCACCCAATATGCCCGCCAATTCCAAAGAAGTGTCGGTCGTCGCCAGTGCTTTTGAGCTGTTGCTGTTGACCAATAAGTTGCCTTGAATGTCACCGCTGTCAGCCAACAACGTATTCCACCCCAAACTTGAAAATTGAAGAGTGACAGGAATACCCAAAAACGGGCTAAAGAGTTGTGTGTTCGGGTTTTCAACCCGTGCCGTCAAGGTGTGACTGCCCACCCTCAATGGTGTGATGGGTGTAAACGTCCACAAAGTATCTTTGACAGTGGCTTCACCTAACAACATTTGACCGTCATAGATCTTGACGGTTTCACCCCAACCCAAGGGTTGACTGAGTGTGCCTGTGAGGGTGGGGTTGGCGTCGTCGGTACTGGCCCCCTGGGCAACCAAAGATGCCGCATTGATGTTGTAGGCATTGCTAGAAGTGATACCTAAATCATCGGTCACGACCAAACTGGTCACAACGGCTGTGGGCACTTCGGCAGACAAGATACTGACCTCAAATGCAGCCTCTAGACGGGTGCTGGTGCCTGCGCTGTTTTGCAGCTTGATGCGGAATTTTTGCAGGCCTGTCGACAAAGCACTGGTCACCTGATAGTTCCACATGCCATCGGTGGCCACTGTGGCATCGCCCAAGTAAACATCGGTGCTGCTGTATACGGCCAATCGTTCACCCGCCAACAAGCCCGTCGCCAATTTCCCAGTCAGAGTGGGGGTTGCGTCTGCGGTGGTGATGACCGTGTCTGCGTAGGTGGTGACCGCCGCAGTGGTGCCTGTAACTCCAAATGTCAAGACACCCGCAGTCTCTTTCACCGCCACAACGCTGGCTTTGCCACTCAGACTGCCCACGCTGGCGGGCGCGAGAAAGATGGTGGCGTTTGAACTGGTGTAAACGTTGGCGGCATAGGGCGTAAAGTTCACGCTGTCGATGGCGTAGTCAGCGCCTAAATCGACTTGCCACCATTGCATGGACGATGCGGTTCCGGTGTTACCAGAAGCGTAATTAGAGCTCGTATTGCCGTCAACGGCCTTGCTTGGCGTGTCTGTATTGTTGGCATAGGCTGTGGCCGTTTTACCCTGTGCCACATTCACGCCGCCGCTCATGACTTGAACTTCGTTGAACATCAACCAAGCACCAACGCCGCCCTGTCGTGTCACCATCACATAGCGCGCCGTCCTGGGGATGGGTGCACTTTGAATCAACGAGGCATTGTCTGCCACCACAGCAAAGGCGCCCATGGTTTGAACCAGCGCTGTGCTGCTGGGAACCGGCGCTGACTGTGATGCGGTGGTCAATGGATTGACCACCTTGGCGGTGAACGCATGGCTTCCGGTACCAAGGGGGTTGGCACTGGTCACGTCATAAGTCCAGGTCCGGTTGGCGGTATCCACCGTGGTGGCATTACCCAACAAGACCCCGTTGTCAAACACTTGAATGCGCTCGCCCGCCAGCAATGTGCCACTGTAAGCGCCACTCAACGTGGGCGTGGCATCGTCCATGCTGGAGCCAGACGCCACAGCACCCGTGCTGTTTGTACTCAACCCCATGCCCGTGGTCACACTGGCATCATCGGTCACCACCAAAGTGCTCACTGAGGCTGTCGGCACATCGGCAGACAAAATGCTGACTTCAAATGGGGCCTCAAGACGGGTGCTGGCACCTGCGCTGTCTTGCAGCTTGATGCGCAGTTGATGAACACCTGCTGTTAATGGACTGCTGACCGCGTAAGACCACGTGCCATCGGTTGCGACTGTGGCATTGCCCAAGTAAACATCGGTGCTGCTGTAAATAGCCAGGCGCTCATCTGACAACAAGCCAGTGGACAACTTTCCGGTCAAGATGGGGGTTGCATCTGCGGTGGTGATCACCGAATCTGTGTACGTGGTGTCGGCAGTACTGTTCCCCGTTGGGCCAAAGGTGACAACACCCAAGGTATCTTTCGCTGCCGTAACGCTGGCTTTGCCACTCAGACTGCCCACGCTGGCGGGCGCAAGAAAGATGGTGGAGTTTGAACTGGTGGTTATGTTGGCGGTATAGGGCGTAAAGTTCACGCTGTCGATGGCGTAGTCAGCGCCTAAATCGACTTGCCACCATTGCATGGTCGAAGCGGCTCCGGCATCGCCGGAAGAGTAATAAGAGCCCGCATTGCCATCAACGGCCTTGCTTGGCGTGTCTGCATTGTTGGCATAGGCTGTGGCGGTTTTACCTTGTGCCACATTCACGCCACCGCTCATGACTTGAACTTCGCTGAACATCAACCAAGCGCCAACGCCACCCTGTCGCGCCACCATCACATAGCGCGCCGTCCTGGGGATCGGTGCGCTTTGAATCAACGAGGCATTGTCTGCCACCACAGCGAAGGCGCCCATGGTTTGAACCAGTGCTGTGCTGCTCGGAACCGACACTGACTGTGATGCAGTGGTCAATGGATTGACCACCTTGGCGGTGAACGCATGGCTTCCGGTACCAAGGGGGTTGGCACTGGTCACGTCATAAGTCCAGGTCCGGTTGGCGGTATCCACCGTGGTGGCGTTGCCCAACAAGACCCCGTTGTCAAACACTTGAATGCGCTCGCCCGCCAGCAATGTGCCACTGTAAGCGCCACTCAACTTGGGCGTGGCATCGTCCATGCTGGAGCCAGACGCCACAGCGCCCGTGCTGTTTGTACGCAGCCCAATGCCAGCGGTCGAACTGGCATCATCGGTCACAACCAACGTGGTGACCGATGCCGTTGGGGCTGCGGGACTGATCACTTGCCACTCGTAGTTTTGGGCCAGCTTGGTCACGGTGCGGGATGCATCTTGCAGCCTGGCCGTGAGGGTGTAAGCGCCTGGCGCAAGTGGCGCTCCAGTGTGCACATAACGCCAGTTGCCATCGAGAGCCACCGTGGCCGAGCCCAAATAGGTGGCCCCGTCGTAGAGGGCCAACACCTCGTCGCTCAGCAAGCCTGTTGCCAATTTGCCAGTCAAAGTGGGCGTGTCGTCTGAGGTGGACACACCTGTGATGGCAAATGACGTGACGGCTGTGCTGGTCGATGTGCCATAGTGGATGGCACCTGCCGTAGCTATCACCGCGGCAATGCTGCCCTTGCCGCTCAAGGTGCCCAAGCTGGACGATGAGACAAAGATACTGGCGTTGATGTTGGTGTCTAAGTTGGAGGCATAGGGCGTAAAACCGATGCTGTCAATGACAAAGTCAGCCCCCAAATCGACTTGCCACCACTGCATGACCGAGGGGGCGCCAGAGTTGCCTGAAGAGTAAAAAGAGGTCGCATTGCCATCCACCGCTTTGCCTGGATTGTCGGCATTGTTGGCATAGGCTGTGGCGGTTTTACCCAGCGCCACATTGACTCCGCCGCTCATGACTTGCACTTCGTTGAACAAAAACCAATTGTTGTTGCCCTGACGCGCCACCATCACATAGCGCCCTGTCTTGCTGATCAGCAATGTTTGCACCAGCGAACCATCGTCAGAAAAACCGTTGAACGACCCCATGGTTTGGACCAGCGCAGTGCTGCTGACCCCGGTGCTGCTCGAGGCGGTCGGCGTGGTGTACACCTGGGCTGTCAAAGAATGGCTCCCTTTGGCCAAAGCCGATGTGGTGTAGGACCAGGTGTTGGCGCCCGCATTGACAGAAGCGTTGGCCAAAAAGATGCCATTGTCAGAAACACGAATCACCTGATCCGAAGTCAGCGTGCCCGAGTAAGCGCCGCTGAGCGAGAGCACGGTGTCGTCGGTACTGGTGCCACTGGCCACTGCGCCTGTGGCGTTGGTCACGTAAGAGACGCTGGACGAAGAATCGTCTGTCACGTTCATGGTGGTGACTTCGGCAACCGCCGTGCCCACGGCCACCTCAAGGGTGCGAGCCATTTGGGTTGTGGTGCCCGTCAAGTCTTCTAAAGCCACTTTGTAGGTGTCCACCGAGCCGTTGTAGGCCGACAAACTGGCGCTCCATGATTGATCAGGCGCCACGGTAATGACACCGACAAAAGTGCTGCCTTTGTAAAGCGCCAAACGCTCTTTGGCGGGGTCAAACATGCTGCCCACGCTGCCTTTGAGTGCGAGCGTTGTGGCGTCATAACTGGCTGCAAAGCTGTTGATGATGATGTTGTCGCTGACGGCATTGCCACTCAAGTTGTTGACCGTTTTGACCACTTTGGCTGAAAACGCGTTGGTCCCCGAAGTACGCATGGCCACGGTGGGGGTGTAGCTCCAGGTGTGGGTGCTGGTGTGGGGCGTGGCATCGCCAAGGTAAGCATCGTTGTTGTAGATGCGAATTTTTTCGTTCGCGCCCAAAGTGCCGGTGTAGGTGCCAGAGATCACCGGGGTGGTGTCTTCGGTGCTGGTGCCACTGGCCATAACGCCTGACGTGTTGACTTGGTAATTGCTCACCCCCGTTGAATCGTCTGTCATGACCAAGGTGGCGACCGCTGCGGTCAATGTCGCAGAAGGATTTTCGAACACCATGTTGTAGGTGCTCGAAATGGCCAAGGCGTTGGCCCTGTTGCTGTTACCCACAGTTTGTACAACGCTGGTCAGGCCATAACTTCCAGTCGCCAAGTCTGACGATGGGGTGTAGCTCCAGGTATTGCCCGCCGATGTAGCAACGCCCAATTTGATCGCCGCAGCACCGCCGATGGACGCATAAACAGCCACCTCTTCGCCAACCGCCAACGGCGCCCCAAGCGCGCCTGTGAGCGTGGGCATCAGGTCATCCGATGCGCCTGCGCTGGCAACTTGCCCTTGAACAGAACCCACGTTGTCGTTCAAGTTCGAGATCGAGACGGATTGGATTTTTTGAGCCCAGGTGCTGGAGAAAGGTCCCTTAGCGGAAAGACCTGCGTCTTCCACACGCACAGCAAATTGAATGTCCCCACGGGCCAAGGTGGGGGTGGCAAATGACCAAGTGCTTGCGCCGGTTGCCGCTGTCGCCAATCCCAGGCGTGTCCATGCGCCTTCGAACAGGGTGTACACCACCACTTGTTCTGTTGCACCCAAGGCCGTGGTGATGCTGCCACTGAGGTCAAGCGTGACATCGTTGGTGCTGCTACCCTGCGCCAAATCAGAGACACTGGTGCCAATGGCCAAATTGTCCACCGAGCGCGTGATGGTGGCCGTGTTGGTGATGAAGGTGTTGATCAAGAGGCTGCCGTCAACATTCGCAGCACCGGCGTTGCCCGACATATCTTCATAAGTATGGCCTGCGACGGAGATGCGGCCGATGGCGACAGACAAGCCCCCTGTGGGGGTGAATGTGGCGGTGTAGACCAGGCCATCGAGCGTGGCCAAGCCAGATAAGGTGCCGTTGGTGGCCACCAGGCTGCCGGCAGTGAAATTGCGAACCACTTCACTGAATGTGAAGGTGATGGTGGCCGTTTGCCCAGTGACCACTTCCGTCATGTTGCTGGTGATGGCCAATGTGGGCGCCACAGAATCTACGGGTGGTGCAGGTGGCGCTGGAGGTGTCAAACCTGTGCTCCCGCCGTTGCCAGCAGCATTGGAGTTATTGCCCGCGGCCAAGGCGGCTGCCCCCGCAAAAATTGCCCCAGCAGGCGAAGCCGAGGGCAACAAAACGACAGCCTCTGCCCCCCCTGCTGCAGCCAAAGCCTCTGGCGTTGCCGCCAAGCTGACGGCCTCAGTGGCCAAGTAGTTCCACTCTAAAGTGCCCACCGTGCCTTCAGCGGCACCGGCTTTGGCATAAAACTCTGTCACTTCCAACAGCTCAACACCTTCCAACTCCAACACCAAGTGGTTACCGACTTTTTTAACGACGCCAGTTTTAGCTGCGTTTGTGGCGACTTCATTGGCTTTGACACTTTCAACATTGAAACTGATCTTGGCACCTGGCTGTGCTTGAATCTTCAAGAGCGCAGCGCCCTCTTGGGTCAATACTTGTTGAATCACTTGGCCGTCAGGAAGCGATTGAGTCACCTTGATTTTCATAATTAGCTATGTTTGAAAGTAAAAATGCCGCTTTCGATAAGATAACTTTCAAAAAGTATTAATTCGACAAAAAAAAGTAATTTAAAGGAACTTTGTTCCTTCTTTCATCGATTCTTGCTTGACGGGGAATCCCCGCATGGAGGAGCGGCACAGACAAACAGAGGGCCAAGCGCTTGAAGATCTTCAGACGAAAAAAACCCCTGACTCGTGAGAGGCAGGGGTTCGATGAACAGGCTGAAACCTGGAGGCGCGACCCAGAGTCGAACTGGGCTAGACGGATTTGCAATCCGTTGCATAACCGATTTGCTATCGCGCCAAAACTAAGTGACAAAAACGGGAAGCTGTGCTTGCCGTTTTGCTGAAAGAATCGGTAGGTTCTTTCAATGTTTGGAGCGGGAAACGAGGCTCGAACTCGCGACCTCAACCTTGGCAAGGTTGCGCTCTACCAACTGAGCTATTCCCGCATTTCAACGAACTGGGCATTGTGAGCCGTGTCGTTTTGGTAAGGCTAAATTGTAATGCAATTTTCCAGGCATTTTGGTGCGCCTGGAAAAATTTACATCAATGTTTGACCGCTTCAGTGGGTGGCGTTGAAACGACGGCCGGCACAGCCGCCACCTCCTCGTCACTCAAAGGCACCGGCTTGGCTTCCAGAGCGATGTGCAACACCTGATCGATCCATTTGACAGGAACAATCTCCAGATCGTTTTTGACATTCTCAGGAATGTCCTGCAGATCTTTCACGTTGTCCTCAGGAATCAAAACGGTCTTAATGCCACCGCGCAAGGCCGCCAACAGCTTTTCTTTCAAACCACCAATGGCCGTCACTTCGCCGCGCAAGGTGATTTCACCCGTCATGGCGACATCTGCACGAACGGGAATGCCCGTCATGGCTGACACCATCGCTGTGGTCATGGCCGCCCCCGCACTCGGACCGTCTTTGGGGGTTGCGCCATCGGGGACGTGGATGTGCAGGTCTTTCTTTTCAAACACCTCGTCTTTGATGCCCAAGAGTCTGGAGCGGCTGCGCACCACGGTGCGCGCGGCTTCGACCGACTCTTTCATCACATCACCCAAAGAGCCGGTGCGCGTGATCACGCCTTTGCCGGGCATGAGCGCGGCTTCGATGGTCAGCAAATCGCCGCCCACTTCGGTCCACGCCAGGCCAACCACTTGACCCACTTGGTTCTTTTGCTCTGCGCGGCCATAGGTGTATTTGCGCACACCCAAAAACTCGTTCAGGTTGTTTTCATTGACCACCACTTGGGGCTGCATTTGCTTGAGCAACAGCGCTTTGACGACCTTGCGGCAAATCTTGCCCAACTCACGCTCAAGTGAGCGAACACCGGCTTCACGCGTGTAGTAGCGCACCACATCGCGCACGGCGGCTTCGGTGACGTTGAGCTCAGAGTCTTTGACACCGTTGTTGGTCATTTGCTTGGGCAGCAAATACTTCATGGCAATGCTGGTCTTTTCGTCTTCGGTGTATCCCGACAAACGAATGACTTCCATGCGGTCCAACAAGGCGGAAGGAATATTCATGGAGTTGGAGGTGGCCACAAACATGACATCACTCAAGTCAAAGTCCACTTCGACATAGTGATCGCCAAAGGTGTGGTTTTGCTCTGGGTCAAGCACTTCGAGCAAGGCACTGGAAGGGTCGCCCCTGAAATCAGTACCGAGTTTGTCGATTTCGTCGAGCAAAAACAACGGGTTCTTGGTGCCGACTTTGTTCAGGTTTTGCAGCACCTTACCGGGCAAAGCGCCGATGTAAGTGCGGCGATGCCCGCGGATTTCGGCTTCGTCACGCATGCCCCCCAAAGCCATGCGCACGTATTTGCGCCCGGTGGCCTTGGCGATGGATTGCCCCAACGAGGTCTTACCCACACCGGGTGGGCCAACCAAACACAAAATAGGCGCCTTGACTTTGTCCACACGCTGTTGTACCGCGAGGTATTCCAAAATGCGGTCTTTGACTTTGTCCAGACCGAAATGGTCTTGGTTCAAAACACCCTCAGCATTCGCCAAATCGTGCTTGAGCTTGGTTTTTTTGCTCCAAGGCAGACCGGTGAGCACATCCAAGTAGTTGCGCACCACCGAGGCTTCAGCCGACATGGGAGACATGAGTTTGAGTTTCTTCAGCTCGCCTTCGGCTTTTTTACGGGCATCGGCCGACATCTTGGCCGACTTGATCTTCTTTTCGATTTCTTCAATGTCCGCGCCCTCTTCGCCCTCACCCAGCTCTTTCTGGATGGCTTTGACCTGTTCGTTCAGGTAGAAGTCGCGCTGGTTCTTTTCCATTTGACGCTTCACGCGTCCGCGGATGCGCTTGTCCACATTCAAGATATCGACTTCGTGCTCGAGTTGGGAGAACAGGTTTTCGAGGCGGGCTTTGATGCTGGCCAAATCCAGCACTTGTTGCTTGTTTTCGAGCTTGAGCGGCAAGTGTGCCGCGATGGTGTCAGCCAAACGGCCGGCGTCATCGATGCTCGAAATCGAGGTCAAGATTTCGGGTGGAATTTTTTTGTTGAGCTTGACGTACTGGTCAAACTGCTGCATCACCGCACGGCGCAGCGCCTCTATTTCGCTGCTGGGCTCGGCCTGTTCGGCCACAGGATCAACCGGCGTCACGGTGGCCACAAAATGCGCTTCACCATCCACAATGGTTTTGACCAAGGCGCGTTGCTGGCCTTCGACCAACACCTTCACCGTGCCGTCAGGCAGCTTGAGCATTTGCAAAATGGTCGAGACACAGCCCACATCGAACATGTCGTCGATGGCGGGTTCGTCTTTGGCAGCCGTTTTTTGGGCCACCAGCATGATCCGGCGCTCAGCGGCCATGGCCGATTCCAGCGCTTTGATGCTCTTGGGACGGCCCACAAACAAGGGGATCACCATGTGAGGGAACACCACCACATCGCGCAAAGGCAACATGGGCAGTTCGATCGGGGTGGAAGGCAAAGGTGTGTGTCCAGACATGGTATGTCCTCAGGTCAATTAGCTACACATGGATGCTGCGCCATGAATTTCAACCCAATCGTTCAAAGGGGTATTGATGGCCATTCGCATCTCTCGGTCAGGCCTGCTTGGCCGACTCGCGATAAACCAACAGCGGGGGTTTGTTGTCGTCAATCACCGACTCGTCCACCACCACTTTTTCGACGTTGACTTGGTTAGGCAGCTCAAACATGGTGTCGATCAACGCTTGCTCCATGATGGAGCGCAAGCCACGAGCGCCGGTCTTGCGCGCCAGAGCTTTGCGAGCGATGGCGGTGAGCGCGTTGCGGCGAACCTCCAAGTCGACCCCTTCCATGGCCAGCAATTTGGTGAACTGCTTGACCACTGCATTTTTAGGCTCGGTCAAAATTTGAACCAAAGCTTCTTCGGTCAGTTCGGCCAACGTGGCGACCACGGGCAAGCGTCCGACCAATTCAGGAATCAGACCAAATTTGATGAGGTCTTCGGGTTCGACTTCGTTGAACACATCGGTCAATGAACGCTGTTTTTTACTTTTGACGGTGGCACCAAAACCAATACCGCCAGATTCGGTGCGGTTCTCGATGACTTTTTCGAGGCCCGCAAACGCGCCGCCGCAAATGAACAAGATGTTGGTCGTGTCAATTTGCAAAAAGTCTTGGTTGGGGTGCTTACGGCCGCCCTGAGGGGGCACGCTGGCCATGGTGCCTTCGATGAGTTTGAGCAGTGCTTGTTGCACGCCCTCGCCCGACACATCGCGTGTGATCGACGGGTTGTCTGATTTGCGTGTGATTTTGTCGATTTCGTCGATATAGACAATGCCGCGCTGAGCGCGCTCCACATCGTAATTGCAGGTTTGCAACAGCTTGGCCACGATGTTCTCAACGTCTTCACCCACGTAACCGGCTTCGGTCAAGGTAGTGGCGTCGGCCATGACAAAGGGCACATCCAGCATGCGCGCCATGGTTTGGGCCAACAAAGTTTTGCCGGAGCCTGTGGGGCCGATCAACAAAATATTGCTCTTGGCCAATTCGACTTCGTCTTTCTTGGCGCCCTCTTTGTGCTTCAGTCGTTTGTAGTGGTTGTACACCGCAACAGCCAAACTGCGCTTGGCTTTTTCTTGGCCGATGACGTAGTTGTCAAGATTGGTCTTGATGTCCAGCGGCGTGGGCAAACCTTCTTTGGCCCCTTCGGCGGTGGTCGTCCCAGCCAGTTCATCGCGCACGATGTCGTTGCACAAGTCAATGCATTCGTCGCAAATAAACACCGATGGACCTGCAATCAGCTTTTTGACTTCGTGCTGGCTTTTGCCGCAGAAAGAGCAGAACAGGTTTTTCTCAGTGCTGGAGCCTTTTTTATCGGCCATAAATCTCGCCTTGGAATCCGGAATTCGTCAATGATAACGAAAGAAAAACGGCGCCCGCCCAGATGGGCAAACGCCGTCAGCCAATGTGCCGGAAAACCGGCTGCCATCAAGCGCGTTTAGAGATCACTTCGTCAATCAAACCGTAGTCTTTGGACTCGCTGGCCGACAAGTAGTAATCGCGCTCGGTGTCGAGCTCGATCTTCTCCAGCGGTTGGCCTGTGTTTTCAGACAAGATGCGGTTCAAGTGCGCGCGGGTCTTGACGATTTCGCGGGCAGCGATTTCAATTTCAGTGGCCTGTCCGCGTGCACCGCCCAAAGGCTGGTGAATCATGATTTTGGAGTTAGGCAATGAAAAACGCTTACCTTTGGCACCGGAAGACAGCAAAAAGGCCCCCATGCTGGCCGCCATGCCGTTGCACAGTGTGGAGACATCGGGCTTGATGAAGTTCATGGTGTCGTAAATCGCCATGCCTGCGCTGACCGAGCCACCGGGCGAGTTGATGTACAGAGAAATGTCTTTTTCTGGGTTTTCGCTTTCCAGAAACAACATCTGGGCCACGATCAAATTGGCCATGTGGTCGTTGACTTCGCCCACCAAAAAGATCACGCGCTCTTTGAGCAAACGCGAATAAATGTCATAGGCGCGCTCACCGCGGCCCGACTGTTCGATGACCATGGGAACCATGCCCAAGTTCGTGATTTCCAGTGCGCTCATCTTTTCTCCAGAAGTTTCGTGGATGACTTTAACCGGGTTTTCAAGCCCACCAAAGAGATGGGGCTTGTTAGCCAGACTGCAAGCCTGGCTCAAGCCCCATTCACTGAGTTTTCAAGACGCTTAGGCCTGTTGACCCATCAGCTCTTCGAAAGTAATGGCTTTTTCGACCACTTTGGCTTGGGCCAAAACGAAATCAGACACATTGCTCTCGATGACCACGGCCTCGACTTCGGCCAAACGCTGGTTGTCGCTGTTGTACCAACGCACCACATCGTCTGGACGCTCGTAGCTGGAGGCCAATTCTTCGATGTGCGCCTTGATTTGCTCAGGCTTGGCGTGCAAGGTGTTGCCACGCACGACTTCAGCCACCACCAAGCCCAAGCGAACGCGTTGCTCGGCTTGAGGGCGGAAGATGTCGTCAGGGATCGGCGCTTTGTCAGCATCTTTGATGCCGCGTTGCTTCAAGTCGGCACGGGCGCCCTCTTTCAAACGCTCGATTTCGGATTGCACGATCGACTGGGGCAGGTCCAGCTCGGCCTTGGCCACCAAGGCGTCCATGGCAGCCTGCTTGTTGCGAGCCAGCAAGCGGAACTTCACTTCACGCTCGAGGTTTTTGCGGATATCGGCACGCAAACCTTCAACCGTGGCGTCGGCAATGCCCAAAGACTTGGCCAGCGCTTCGTTGACTTCAGGCAAGTTAGCTGCTTCGATTTTTTTGACGGTGACCATGAAGTCAGCAGTTTTGCCGGCAACATCTTGGCCATGGTAGTCGGCAGGAAATGCCAAGGGGAAAGTTTTGCTTTCACCGGACTTCATGCCGCGCACAGCGTCTTCAAATTCTTTCAGCATCTGGCCGTCGCCCAGGATGAACTGGAAGTCTTCGGCTTTGCCGCCGGAGAAAACTTCACCGTCAATCTTGCCTTCGAAGTCGATCGTGGCGCGGTCGCCGTCTTGAGCAGCAGCGTCTTGTGCGCGCTGGGCAAAGGTACGGCGCTGTTTGCGCAAAATGTCCACGGTCTTGTCGATCGCGGCATCCGACACTTCGGCGGTCAATTTTTCAACCTGTGTGTCAGCCAAGTTGCCCAACTTCACTTCGGGGTACACCTCAAAGATGGCGTCAAAGTTCAATTGACCTTCAGGCGCGCCTTCTTTTTCAGAAATGCGGGGCTGGCCAGCCACACGGACTTTGGCTTCGTTGGCAGCCAACGAGAACGCTTCACCGACTTTGTCGTTCAACACTTCGTATTGAACCGAGTAGCCGTAGCGCTGGGCCACCACGTTCATGGGCACTTTGCCGGGACGGAAACCGTCCATCTTGACCGTGCGAGCCATTTTTTTCAGGCGTGCATCCACTTCGGATTGAATGGCCGTCACAGGCACAGTCAGGGTGATCTTGCGTTCCAGCTTTTCAAGGGTTTCAACAGTCACAGTCATCTTCGTTCTCGGTTAATTGAATGTCTCTCAGGCCAACCAGTTGCCCAGTTGGTCTAAAGTCAGTGGTGCGCGGGGCGGGACTCGAACCCGCACAGTGTTGCCACCGTCAGGACCTAAACCTGGTGCGTCTACCAATTTCGCCACCCGCGCAGTTCCAAACAAAACGGGCGTCAGGTGCATCGGACAGCGCAAAAGCGGCCTGATTGACCTGACCGCCCGGTTGAAATCGGTCAATTTTCTATTTTAGCCGCTTCAATTGGCCAAATTCAGTGACGGGCTTCATTTGGACGCGGAATCCTGAACCAAGCCGCATACATGGCGGGCAGCGCCAGCAAAGTCAAGGCGGTGGCCACAATCAGGCCGCCCATGATGGCGACCGCCATGGGCCCCCAAAAGACACTGCGCGACAAAGGGATCATGGCCAACACCGCTGCCGCGGCCGTGAGGACAATGGGCCTCAAACGCCGAACTGCCGACTCAACAATGGCTTGCCAAGCGGGCATTCCAGCGGCTCTGTCTTGCTCAATCTGGTCAATCAAGATGACCGAATTGCGCTGAATCATGCCCATCAGCGCAATCACCCCGAGCAATGCCACAAAGCCAAAGGGTCGGTTGAGCACCAACAAAGCACCCGCAACACCGGCCATGCCCAAGGGGCCGGTCAAAAACACCAACATGGCACGGCTGAAACTTTGCAGCTGCAACATGAGCAAGGTGAAGGTGATGAACAACATGACCGGCAAACCCGCAGCAATCGAGGCCGAGCCCTTGGAGCTTTCTTCCACAGCGCCAGCCACTTCAATGCGGTAGCCCTGCAGACCTTGCCCTTGCCACGTCGCTTCGATTTTTTTCAAAGCGGGCAGCAACTGGGCGGTGACGGTCGCGCCTTGCAACCCTTCGGCAATGTCAGACTGCACCGTGATGGCGTATTGGCGGCCTTCACGCCACATCACACCAGGCTCCCAGGTGTACACAGGCGTGGCAATTTGCAAAAGCGGAATGGCGCGGCCCGAAGCGGTGGGCACGTAGGCTTGCGCCAGGTCAGACATCGCATCGCGTTCAGACAGTGGTTGTCTCAGCACAATGTCGATCAACTTGTCGCCTTCGCGGAATTGCCCCACCGTGGAGCCCGACAACAAGGTCCGGGAAGCCTGCGCAATGGACTGGCTGGTCACCCCCAAGACGCGGGCCTTGGCCTGGTCAACGTCCAATCGCAACGCCTTGACCGACTCGTTCCAGTTGTCATTGACGCCCCGCGTGTGCGGGTTTTGCCGCATCTCGACCTTGATCTCATCGGCCTTCAGTCGCAACACCTTGGGGTCTGGGCCCACCACCCGAAACTGCACCGGGTAAGGCACAGGCGGGCCATTGGGCAGCAACTTCACACGGCCACGCACCTCGGGAAATTCTTGGGCCAACAGCATGGGAAGCTTGTTGCGCAGCACTTCTCGGGTTTTGAGGTCTTGCGGCAAGACGATCAATTGCGACACGTTGGACTGCGGAAAGACTTGGTCCAAAGGCAAATAAAAGCGCGGCACCCCTGAGCCCACCCAAGCCGTGACCGACTTGACGCCTTCCTCTTGCGCCAAGCGTTGCTCCACACGCTTGGCAATACCATCGCTGGCTCCGATCGGGGTGCCCTCAGGCATCCACAAGTCAACCAGAATTTCAGGCCGGCTGGAGTCCGGGAAAAACTGCTGCTGCACCTTGCCCATGCCGACAATGCCCAAGGCAAACAAAAACACGGTGATGCCAATCGTCTTCCAGCGGTGCGTGACGCACCAAGTCACCCAAACGCGAAAGCGCCTGTAAAACGGCGAGTCAAACATGTCGGCCGAATCGAGTTGCTCGCTGGACATGACGTGTGCCGGTGGCTTGAGCAACCAAGCGCCCAAATACGGCACAAAGTAAACCGAGGCCACCCAACTGACCAACAAGGCCACCACCGTGACCGCAAAAATGGCAAAGGTGTATTCGCCCGTCATGGACTTGGCCATGCCGATCGGCAAAAAGCCCGCCGCAGTGATCAGCGTGCCGGTCAACATGGGCATGGCGGTGAGTTCGTAGGCAAAAGTGGCTGCGCGCACCTTGTCATAGCCCTCTTCCATTTTGCGCACCATCATTTCAACCGCAATGATGGCGTCGTCTACCAACAACCCCAGTGCAATGATGAGCGAGCCCAACGAGATTTTGTGCAAGCCAATGCCAAAGTAATGCATGGCCAAAAAGGTCACGGCCAAGACCAGCGGAATGGTGATGCCCACCACCAAGCCCGGACGTATGTCCAAGGTCCAACGCTTCCACAGCGGATGAACACCTGGGCGCTTGTGCAGCCCCAGCGCCAGAAAACTGACCGCCAAAACAATCACCACCGCCTCAATCAGCACCTTGATGAACTCATTGACCGAAGAGGACACCGCGCTTGGCTGGTCTTGCACTTGCTCGAGCTTCATGCCCACGGGCAAACTGGACTCCATGCGCGAGACGGCTTGGCGCAGGGTTTGGCCCAGCGCAATGATGTCTCCGCCTTTGGCCATCGACACCCCCAAGGCAATGACTTCTTGCCCTTGGTGGCGTACTTTGACAAACGCTGGATCCACGTAACCGCGGGTCACGGTGGCGATATCAGACAACCTGATTTGTGCCCCCGAGGCTCCGCGAATAGGCATGGCTCTGAGGTCGTCCAAACTCTGGAACTGTCCGCCCACCCGCACCATCACCACATCCAGCGGAGACTGCACGCTGCCTGCGGACTCCACCGCGTTTTGTTGCCCCAACTGGCCCAAAACAGCCCCCATGTCGAGATCCATTTGCGCCAATTTCTTTTGCGAAATTTCGATGTAGACCTTTTCATCTTGCGCGCCAAACAATTCGACTTTGGCCACATCGGGCACCCGCAACAACTCCTGGCGCAAGGCATCGGCTTGGGTTTTGAGCTCAGCGGGGCTAAAGCCCTGGCCACTCAAGGCATAAATCACACCAAACACGTCGCCAAATTCATCATTGAAAAAGGGCCCCACCACGCCGGGTGGCAAGCTGCCACGCATGTCCCCAATTTTTTTGCGCACCGCATACCAAATCTGCGGCACATCGCCCGGCTTGGAGTTGTCTTTGATCTGGAAAATGATCTGCGCTTCGCCAGGCTTGGAATAGCTGCGAATCTTGTCGGCATAAGGCACCTCTTGCAGCGTGCGCTCGATCTTGTCGGTCACTTGCTCGGCCACTTGCTCGGCGGTGGCCCCAGGCCAATAGGCCCGCACCACCATGGCCCGAAAAGTAAAGGGCGGGTCTTCGTCTTGCCCCAACTGAAAATACGAGGCCATGCCCAGCACCATCAGCACCACCATCAGGTAGCGGGTGAGTGCCGGGTGTTCCAGCGCCCAACGCGAAAGGTTAAAGCGGGTGTTGTCGTCGCGGTTCATGCTTTCACCGTTGCGCTGGGGTTGATGCCGTTGTCTCCGCTGGGGCAACCGCTGGAGCGCTTGCTGCGCGGCCTTCGGCCCCATACAGGGTGACTTTTTGACCCGGTGCCAACACATGCACGCCTGCAGAAACCACCTTTTGGCCAGGCTTCAGTCCGGACAGGATGACCACCTCATTGCCATCGACGATACCCAATTGAACGGCTTGTGTGTTCACCGTCATGGTGGCTTCATCGAGCACCCACACCACGGTTGACTGACCTTCTTGCCGCAGCGCACTGGTCGGCAGTTTGATCACAAGGGGGGCGCTGCCCGCCATTTGGCCGGCGTTCACATTGACCGTGACGCCCAAAGGCAAGTGACTTGAATCGGCGAGTGAAAGTTTCACTGCGAAAGTTCGGGTCACGGGGTCTGCGCTGGCCGCCAACTCGCGTACCTTGCCGTTCAAAATTTGACCGGTACTGAGCAAAGTGGCCTGCATCGCTTGCCCCAACTTGAGACCCATCACCATTTGTTCAGACACCGCAAAAACCGCGTCTCTCGGGCCATCGTGGGCCAAGCGCACGATGGGCTGACCGGCCGATACCACTTGCCCCACTTCGCCATCGACCGCTGTGACCACGCCGGAATGGCTGGCTGACAAACTCGCATAACTGGCTTGGTTACTTTGGGCTTGGGCCTGTGCTTTGGCTTGGTTCAAGGTGGCTTCCGCGGCTTTGAGGGCGGTCTCGCGGCGCTCCAACTCAGCACCACTGATGAAATTTTGGGCTTTCAAGGTCTCAAAGCGTTTGTATTCAGCGGCGGCCAAGTCGCGTTGACTTTGTGCGGCACTGAGTTGGGCCTGTGCAGACTGCGCGGCCAATTGGTAGTCACGTGCATCGACCTGCGCCAGCAGCTGACCCGCTGAGACCCGCTGTCCTGGCTCGACAGGGCGTTGAAGCAACTTGCCCCCCACTTGAAAACCCAGCCTGGATTCCACACGTGCTCTGATTTCGGCCGAATACACGCCTTCCACATTCAAATTGCTGCCGGCGACGGTAACGACCTTGACCGCGCGCAAGGGCTCTTGAGGTGCTTCGGTTTTTGAACAAGCGATGAGGGCGCTGACACCCAAAGCCAGCGCGCAATAACGAAAAACTCGCCCTGTGGCGAGTGACAATTGAAAAGACATGGCAGACCCAATGAGCAACAAGTAATGACTGACTGGTTAGTAATCTATTCAAAGTCTCGCTGGCTGTCAAGCGACAATAGCCATTAACCATGCACGAAAGTCCTCAATTTCAGCGCCCACAGCCCTTGGGCTTGAGTCCTCAACAGAGGCAACTCCTGAGCCGTGTGTCGCGCTCTTTTGATTTCTCCATTCGATTGCTGCCAAGGGCACTTCAGCGCCCCATATCCATTGGCTACCTGCTGGCCCGAGCCACCGACACTGTGGCCGACACCCACTCACTGCCCTTGGCAGAACGGCAGAACTTGTTGGGGTTGCTCAGCCAAACCCTGAACCAAGACCCGCTAGATGATGCAACAACGCAGGAATGTGCGCGCTTAACCCGCCACTTTGCACAGCAACAAACCCACCCGCATGAGCGGGCCTTGATGCTCGCCCTGCCCGAATGTTGGCCCCTGTTGCAAGCTTTGTCTGAAGACGACCGCGCCAGTGTGCGTGTGGTGCTGGGCCACATCACGCAAGGCCAAGCCTTGGACATGAGCCGCTTTGGTGTGGGCTTGCAGGCCATCGAGACGGAACAAGCTCTGGACGACTACACCTGGCTGGTGGCCGGGTGCGTGGGCGAGTTCTGGACCGACCTGTGTATTCGGCATGTGCCAGACTTTTCGAGCTTGCCCAACGAGGAGATGATGGATTTGGCTCGCCAATACGGCATGGGCTTACAGCGCCTGAACATACTGCGTGACAGCAAAGAAGATTTGGCTGGTGGCCGCTGTTATTGGCCACGCGAAATCCTGAACGCTGCCGGGCTGACACCTGACATGCTGGCGCAAGCGGCACAGACCGGCGACGAAGACACCTTGCGCCAACTGGCCCCGCTGTACACCGCTTGGCTGGCGCAAACCCACACGCAACTGGCCGCAGGCATGCGCTATGCCATGGCGCTGAAGCCCCTGCGGCTGCGCTTGGCCAGTGCTTTGCCCGCGCTCATTGGGGCCCAAACATTGGCCTTGCTCAGGCAAAAAGGGCCTGGGGCTATCACCGAACACACCAAGGTCTCTCGCCGAGACTTGCGGGGACTGTTTTGGCAGCTGGCCCTGGGCTGGGGTTCGCCAGCCACGCTGGGCCAGTTGTTTGTGAAATTGTCTGGACGCACTGTGGCTTGATGCGCTGTTTTGGGTGCGAAAATCTCACCCCATGACTCCGCAAGACTACGTCCAGCAAAAGGCCGCCGCCTCCGGCAGCAGCTTTTATTACGCATTCCTTTTTCTGCCGCCAGATCGGCGGGCCGCCATCACGGCTTTCTATGCGTTTTGCCGTGAAGTCGACGATGTGGTGGATGAAATCAGCGACGCCAGTGTCGCAGCCACCAAATTGGCTTGGTGGCAAAAAGAAGTGCAACAGGCCTATGCAGGTCAGCCCTCTCACCCCGTGATGCACGCGCTGATGCCGCACACACAAGCGTTTGGCATCGAAAGCCGTCACCTGTTGGCGGTGATTGAAGGCTGCCAAATGGACCTGAACCAAACCCGCTACCTCGACTTTGCGGGCTTGTCCAAGTATTGCCATTTAGTGGCAGGGATTGTGGGTGAAGTGGCGGCGCGCATTTTTGGCCAAACCGACGACGCAACCACGGTTTACGCGCACAAATTGGGCTTGGCGTTTCAGTTGACCAACATCATCCGAGATGTGGGCGAAGACGCCATGCGCGGCCGCATTTATTTGCCCCTCGATGAACAACAACGCTTTGGCGTGAAGGCCCAAGACTTGCTGCAACGCACTTATTCAGAGGGCTTCACGGCATTGATGAAGTTTCAGACCGAACGTGCCCATGCCCTCTACGATGAGGCCTTGGCCTTGTTGCCGGCGGCCGACCGCCGCGCCCAAAAACCCGGGCTCATGATGGCCAGCATTTACCGCACCTTGTTGTGCGAAATTGAGGCCTCTGGCTTTCAGGTGCTGCACCAGCGCATCGCCCTCACCCCTCTGCGCAAGTTGTGGCTGGCGTGGAAGATGCAGGCGCTTGGGCGGTTTTGAGTCGCCCGGCGCCACACTTCAGCCTCACTTCATGGCACGCGCCTGTTTGTGGCCTGCACTGTCAGCACACCCGTGCACCCACTTCGACAGCGTCGGGTATTGCGCCAACAACGCCTCAGCCGGACGCAGCCAACTGGCCACACTGGCGACACACACATCGGCCACCGTCATGCGGTTGGCGGCGAGGAAGTGTTCCCCTCGGGCCTGCTGGGTTTGCAGGTGATTTTCTAGAACAGCCAACGGCACTTTCAGTCGGCTTTCGGCCTGGTCGACCAATTCAGGCTTGCGTTGCTCTACAGGCATGACCATGCGGTGCATCAACACGGTGAGCGCGTCTTTTTCAAGCTCAGACACTGTCCAAAAGGTCCAACGCAAAGCTTCTGCTTCTTCGCGCGCTGTGGCGGGAGCAATCGACTGACCGTCGGCCTTGCCATGCACACGGGCGATGTAGAGGGCACAAGCCATGCTTTCCCAAACCGTCACGGTCCCTTCGGGACGCTCGTCCACCAAAACCGGAATATGGCCGTTGGGGTTGATCGCCAAAAATTCAGGGGTGCGGGTGGCGCCGCCCTGAAAAGGCGTGGGAATGTGTTCAAAAGGCACACCCAACTCGATCGCGGTCCAAATGGGACGCACGGCGCGAGAAGCACCAATGCCGTAAATCTTTAAAGTCATTTATCTTCCTTCGTTGTTGTATTCGGGCCAACAGCCACACAGGGCGTGCAAGTCTTGCACCTCCAAGTGGGGACGGGTGTCACCATAGCGCCATTCGTGACCCTCTCGATTGAGCCAAGCCACTTGCATGCCGGCCCTCAAGGCACCCCAAGCATCGGCGTGCGCGTCGTCTCCAATGTGCAAAACCTCGTGCGGTTGCACGCCTGCAGCCTCGGCTCCGGCCAAAAAAATGGGCAATTCAGGTTTGGCGACGCCCAATGATTTGGCGCTCACGCTGGCATGAAAATAAGTGCCAATGCCCACACGGTGGACATCGGCGTTGCCATTGGACAGCGCCACGATGGGGTAACGCTGGTGCCAAAAAGCCAATGCAGGCAGCGCATCCTCGAACAAGTCCACCCTCTGCCTTTCGGCAAAAAAGACCTCAAATGCAGGTTCGGCCAAATGCGACGGATCGCCCGCCTTCAACAGCAAGGCCCGAATCGCCTCGAGGCGAAGAAAAGACAAGTCATGCGCCTTGTCGGCATGGCGGGCATTGATGTCCTCTCGAACGGCCTTCTTGATGTCGGGCTGTCCCGACAAAAGGGCTGTGGCCGGCGCGTGCCGCAAGAGCCACTGACTCAGTACCTCTTCGGCACGGTGAATGGTGGGCCAGATGGGCCACAAGGTGTCATCCAGATCAAGGGTAATGGCACGAATTCGAGAAATGTCGATCATGGTGAGGGAGAATACCCGACATGGCATTCCAAAAAGAACCTTCCTTTCAGCATGGTCAGGCTCCACGCACGGCTATTTTGTATTGCAATTTGGGCACGCCCAGTGCGCCCACAGCCCCTGCCCTGCGCCGTTATTTGGCCGAATTTTTGGGCGACAGTCGGGTGGTCGAGATCCCCAAGCCCATTTGGTGGCTGATCTTGCATGGCATCATTTTGCGGGTCCGCCCGAAAAAATCGGCCGCCAAATACGCCAGCATCTGGACGCCCGGTGGTTCACCCCTCAAGGTGTTCACCGAACAACAAGCGCAGTCACTGTCCGTCGCCTTGCAAGAGCGGGGTCATAACGTGACGGTGCGTTACGCCATGCGCTATGGCCAGCCTTCTGTTCAAGAGCAACTCAGCGCACTCAAGTCTGAAGGCGTGCAGCGCGTGTTGATCGTGCCTGCCTATCCCCAATACAGCGGCACGACCACGGCCAGCGTGTTCGATGCGGTGTACCACTGGGGCTTAAAAACCCGCTTGATTCCCGAGTTTCGCTTTGTCAACCATTACCACGACGACCCGCGCTACATCCAAGCCTTGGCGCAGACGGTGCGCGATCATTGGGCGACACACGGCCAAGCCGAGCAATTGGTCATGAGTTTTCACGGTGTACCCGAGCGCACACTCCAATTGGGTGACCCCTACCACTGCGAGTGCATGAAAACAGGCCGCCTGTTGGCCGAGGCCTTGGGACTGAGCAAAGCCCAATACAAACTGACTTTCCAGTCGCGCTTTGGCAAGGCCAAATGGCTCGAACCCTACACCGAACCCACCCTGATCGCGATGGCACAACAAGGTGTGAAAAATGTCGATGTGATCTGCCCCGGCTTCACCAGCGATTGCTTAGAAACCTTGGAAGAAATTCAGCAAGAAGCGCAAGAAGCGTTTTTGCATGCGGGCGGCGAAAGCTTCCGCTACATCCCTTGCCTGAACAACAACGCCGCGTGGATCGATGCTCTGACAGACATCAGCCTGGACCACATGCAGGGCTGGAGCTTGGTAGCCCCGGATGCAACGGCATTGGCCGCAAGTCGTGAGCGGGCCTTGGCACACGGCTCAAAAAACTAAGGGGGTGTGGTCTTTTACTAGACCTAGGCCTTGATTTAGGCCTAGATTTAGGCCTTGGCCTTGGCCTTGGCCTTGGCCACCCCTGAATGCTCGCCGTGGCAGAGAAATGCTGCTTCCAGCGTCAATCGTCTTCTGCCGCACTGATCTCAGGAAACAGCACGTCGGTATAACCAAACTGCGTGAAATCGCGCACCCGCATCGGGTAGAGCTTGCCGATCAGGTGGTCGCACTCGTGTTGCACCACTCTGGCATGAAAGCCGTCGACCGTGCGGTCAATCACTTGTCCTTTTTCGTCCACACCGGTGTAGCGAATACGCGTCCACCGGGGCACCTTGCCCCGCAACCCCGGCACCGACAAGCACCCTTCCCAATCGGTCTCTTCGTCTGAGCCCAAAGAAGTGATCACCGGATTGATGAGCACCGTGGGCGGCACCAAGGGTCGGTCAGGGTAACGGGGGTTGCGTGCCGTGCCGCCAAAAATGACCACTTGCAAATTGACCCCGATTTGCGGAGCTGCCAACCCCGCCCCATTGACGGCGGCCATGGTCTCTCGCATATCGGCCAACAACGCATGCAATTCGGGCGTATCGAATGTCAGCACCGGCTCGGCCATGCGCAACAGTCGGGCATCGCCCATTTTGAGAATGTCTCTGACCGTCATGGTTTTTCCCCGCTCAACAACACCGCCAAGCCTGCATCGTCCAGCACAGTCACGCCCAAGGCTTGTGCCTTCTCAAGCTTGGAGCCTGCCTCGGCACCGGCCACCACGTAATGTGTTTTTTTACTCACGGAGCCAGCCACTTTGGCACCTAACGCTTCCAGTTTTTCTTTGGCTTCGTCGCGGCCCATGCTTTGCAGCGTGCCAGTCAATACCACCGTGATACCGGCCAAGGGCATTTCGGTCGGTGCCAGCGCATCGCCTTCGGCCCAACCAATGCCTGCATCGCGCAGCGCCTGCACCACTTCGCGGTTGTGCGCTTGGTCAAAAAACGTGCGAATGCTGTGCGCCACGACAGGCCCCACATCGGCCACTTGCAACAAAGCATCCTCGCTGGCGGCCATGATGGCATCGAGTTGGCCAAAATGCCTCGCCAACTCTTTGGCCGTTGCCTCGCCCACATGCCGTATGCCCAAGCTGAACAAAAAGCGGCCCAAAGTGGTTTGTTTGGATTGCTCCAAGGCCTGCAACAAATTCACGGCCGACTTTTCGGCCATGCGATCCATCTGAGCCACATCGTCCAGCTTCAATTGGTAAAGATCAGCCAGTGTGTTGACCTGCCCAGAATCCACCAATTGATCGACCAACTTATCGCCCAAGCCTTCAATGTCCATGGCGCGTCGGTGCGCAAAGTGCCAAATGGCTTGCTTTCGCTGGGCGCTGCAAAACAAGCCGCCGCTGCAACGGTGATCGGCCTCGCCCTCTTCGCGTTCGGCCAAACTGCCGCAAACCGGGCAATGTGTGAGCATGGAGAACTGCGCTGCATCGGTAGGTCGACGGTCCATCACCACCGACACCACTTCGGGAATCACATCGCCTGCACGCCGCACGATCACGGTGTCCCCCACCCGCACATCTTTGCGGCGAGCTTCTAACTCGTTGTGCAGCGTGGCGTTGGTGACCGTCACGCCGCCCACAAACACCGGTGCCAATTTGGCCACGGGGGTGAGCTTGCCGGTGCGACCCACCTGGACATCGATGGCCTGCACCGTGGTCATTTCTTCTTGCGCTGGGTATTTATGGGCCACCGCCCAGCGAGGCTCGCGGGTGACAAAGCCCAAGCGGTTTTGCAGCTCTAAGTCGTTGACTTTGTAGACCACGCCATCAATGTCAAACGGCAAAGCATCTCGCGCAGCTGCCATGTTTTTGTGAAACGACACCAAGCCCGCGGCCCCTTGGACGCAAGCCGTTTGGTGGGCCACTGGGAAGCCCCAGTGTTTGAACTGTTGCAGCATGTCGTAATGCGTTAACCAACGCAAATGCCCTTCAGGCGATGCAGAAATGGCGCCCAGGCCGTAGGCAAAAAAGCTCAGGGGTCGCTCGGCTGCGATCCCTGAATCGAGTTGTCGCACCGCTCCCGCCGCCGCATTGCGCGGATTGACAAAGGTTTTTTCACCTTTGACACCGTCAACGATGCGCTGCCTTTGTCGCTCGTTCAAGGCCTCAAAATCATCGCGGCGCATGTATACCTCGCCCCGCACTTCCAAAATCTCTGGGGCATCTGGCGGCAATCGAAGTGGAATTTGCCCAATGGTGCGGATGTTGGCCGTGACCTCTTCACCGGTTTCACCATCGCCGCGCGTGGCCGCCTGCACCAGGAGGCCATTTTCATAACGCAAGCTCATGGCCAAACCGTCAAATTTCAGCTCTGCCACGTACTCAACCGCGGGGTCTTCGGCCGTCAAACCGAGCTCTTTGCGAATACGTGCATCAAAAGCCTCCGCCCCACTGGCCTCGGTGTCTGTTTCGGTGCGAATGCTCAACATCGGCACGGCATGGTGCACCACCGCGAAGGCGTCCAACACCCTTCCTCCCACGCGCTGCGTCGGTGAATCGGCGGTCAACAGCTCGGGGTGGGCCAACTCGAGGGACTGCAATTCACGAAACAAGCGGTCGTATTCGGCGTCTGGAATTTCAGGCGCATCGAGCGTGTAATAAGCATGCGCGTGGTGGTGCAAGCTCGCACGCAACTGCTCTGCCTTGGCGCAGACCTCTGTAGGGGCTGCGCCAAACAAGTCCGATTGGGACATGGTCATCAGGCCAAATCAGGAGAACAGCCGACGCGCCTGCGGAGAGCCTGCAGAGAGCTCACGCGCATCGAGAGCGTCATACAGTTGCTGCAAGTCGCTGGCGATTTGGTCCAGAACATCTTCACCCAAGACCTGCCCGTTGCCATCGGTCACCACGCCATCCATGTGGTCAGACAGCAGTCGGGCTGCTTCACGCAGGCGTTCAAAGGGCTGGTCTTCGCGCGCAATTTGCGGCACATCCAAGCTGAGCGAAAACTCACGAATGGCCGACAAGGCCGGGTCATCGGCCATGGCGGCTTGGGTGTCAAAAGTCAATGACAACACCGGCGGTAAACCGGGCACCGACGACGGCAACACCATGCGTCCCGGAATCACACCTGCCACAAAGCCCAAACGCGCGGCATGTTGCTGTATGTAGCCAGGGCTCCAAGCCGCCGCGCGGGCGCACAAGGTAAAGCTGAGTTGGGCATCGTGCGCGCTGGCAAATTGGTCTAACTCACGAGCGCGGGCCACTTCTTCGATCATGTCGCTGAAATTGGCACCGCTGCCCACCGCATCGGCAAAGGCCTGTGTCTTGATGACAAACTCTGAAAACTCGATGTTGTTCAATGGCCCGATGCGGTTGGCCAATTGCACACCCGCTTGAAAAGCCGAGTAACGGCGGCCAGCCACCATCGGCTCCCATTCACCGCTCAGTTCGCTGCAGCCTTCAACATGAAACGGCTTGGTGCCAACGCGGCGGGTCACCGGCATGGCGGCCAGCGCCGCATCGCCCGAGACCGGGTGGTCAACTTCAAGTGTGGCAATGACATCGATCAGCGCGTCCAACTGGGCCTTGCGCTCAGGCTGGGGCAAGTTGGTGAAGTCATCGGTCAAGATGGGTTCGGGCGGCGCGGAGTCTTCAGACTCGAATTCGGGCGCAGTGACCACGGGATCGATCAAAGGGTCAGCTTGGCGTGGCTCGTTTTTGCGCGAGGTCCAATGGTTGTACAACACCACCGCCCCCAAAGTCAGCGCACCAATGCCTACCAAACTCAATTGCAATGAACTCATTGAACTCAACATCATTCAAGACCTCAGGCCATGTCGGCCATAGACACTGCAGACTCCATGTCCACAGCCACAATGCGCGAGACCCCCTGCTCTTGCATGGTCACGCCAATCAGCTGCTCGGCCATTTCCATGGCAATCTTGTTGTGGCTGATGAACAAAAACTGGGTTTCTTTGCCCATGCCCGCCACCAACTTGGCATAGCGCTCGGTGTTGGCATCGTCCAGCGGCGCGTCCACCTCGTCCAGCAAGCAAAACGGCGCCGGGTTCAATTGGAAAATCGCGAACACCAGCGCGATGGCCGTCAAGGCCTTTTCGCCGCCTGACAGCAGGTGAATGGTCTGGTTTTTCTTGCCCGGTGGCTGCGCCAACACCTGCACACCGGCATCCAAAATTTCATCGCCCGTCATCACCAACCGCGCATTGCCGCCACCAAACAATTCAGGGAACATGCGGCTGAAGTGCTCGTTGACGATCTTGAAGGTGCCGCCCAGCAAGTCGCGGGTTTCAGCGTCAATTTTCTTGATCGCGTCCTCTAAGGTGTTCATCGCATCGGTCAAGTCGGCACATTGTGAGTCCAAGAACACTTTGCGCTCACGAGAGGTGGCCAACTCTTCCAAAGCTGCCAAGTTGACGGGCCCCAACGCCGTGATCTCACGGTTGATGCGGTCAATCTCACTTTGCAAACCGGTCACGCGCACTTGCCCTGCTTCGATGGACTGGGCCACCGCCTCGAGGTCGGCCTGCGCATCGGCAAGCAGTTGGGTGTATTGCTCCAACCCCAAGCGCGCGGCTTGTTCTTTGAGTTGCAAGTCGGTGATGCGTTGGCGTAAAGGATCGAGTTCGCGCTCAAAGCCCACACGGCGTTCGTCACTGGCCCGCAGTTTGGCAGTCAGGTCGTCATAGGCACTGCGGCAAGCACCCAAGGCTTGTTCGCGCTCGAGTTTGAGGGCCAGCACATTTTGCAAACCGGCTTGGGCCGCAGCGTCGGTCAAGCGGCTCAACTCATCGCGGGCACGCTGCATTTCGGCCTCAATGTTGGCGGCCTGTTGTTGTGCCGTTTCGATGGTGCGGTTGAGCTCGGCGCGTCGTGCGTTCAAGCTGCGTTGCGAGAATTGCGCCTCTTGAGCGCGCCGCTCTAAGCTGCGCTGTTGCTCACGGCACTCGGCCAACTTGCGCTCGGCCTCAATCACGCGCTCGTCCAACTGGGCGTGACGCTCTTGCGTGTCGGCCAGTTGCATGTCCAACTCTTCAAATCGGGCCTCCGCCGTGACGCGGCGCTCTTGCAACTCGTCCAGCAAAGCTTCGACCTCGGCCAAATCGTTGTTGATTTGCTCGCTGCGGGCACGGGTTTGCGCCACCAGCTGCGACAAGCGCAGGGTTTCGACTTGCAATTCGTGGGTCCGCGATTGCCCTTCGCTGGCTTCACGGCGCACGGCAATGAGGCGCTGCGAAGCGTCGGCATAAGCAGCCTCAGCACGCACCAAAGCGCTGCGACTTTCTTCAGCGATCAAGGTTTGGGCACGTTGTTGCTTGTCGAGATTTTCGATGTCTTGGGCCCGCGCCAACAAGCCAGCTTGCTCAGAGTCTTGCGCGTAAAACACCACGCTGTTCAAGTCAACCGCATGCCCTGCCTGCACGAACAAGGTTTCACCGGGCTTGAGTTGGCTGCGCCAGGTCAGGGCTTCTTCCATGCTGGTGGCCGTCAGGCAACCTTGCAACCAATCGCTCAGCAACGCAGACAAACCAGCATCTGAAATGCGCAAGTAGTCTGCCAACGGACGGCAGCCACTGGGCAGGCCCTGACGCTGCGACGCACTGGAAGCGAGTGGCGAGGTGAAAAACGACAACTTGGCCGGCGGGGCATCGTTGGCAAACGAACGCACCATGTCCAGACGCGACACCTCGAGCGCCGACAAGCGTTCACGCAACGCCGATTCGAGGGCGTTTTCCCAGCCCGGCTCAATGTGGATGCGGCTCCACAAGCCTTCAAGGCCATCCATGCCGTGCTTAGACAGCCAAGGTTTGAGCTTGCCATCGGTGCGGACTTTTTCTTGCAAGGCCTTGAGGGCTTCAATGCGGGCACTCAAATCGGCCAGTCGGGCCGATTCGTCGTTGACCGCGGTTTGGCGAACACGACGGTCTTCGTCGAGCAGTGGCACTTGCTCTTGCAATTCGTGCAACCGGGCTTCGGATTCAGCCGATTGCGCTTCCGCCTGACTCAGTTGTTCTTGCAATTGGTGCAGACGCGCTTCATCGGGAGCGGCCAATGCGTTGCGATCGGTCAGCAGTCTTTCGCGGCGCTGCTCCAGTTGGCGGGATTGTTCTTCCACGTTGCGCTGGTCAGCCGCCAACACCCCAATTTGCTGCTGCACTTGCACCACATGGGCGCGTTGGGCATTGGCATCGTCTTGCGATTTGCGCAACGCTTCTTCCAAGTCAGGCAAGGCCATGGCTTGGTCCTCGACTTGCGCCGCCAACGTCATGCTCTGGTCTTCGGCCATCGCCGCTTGTTCGGCCAAGTTTTCGATTTCAATTTGCGCATCTTGGCTGCGCGTGCGCCATTGCTCGGTTTGCTCCACCAATTGCTGCAAGCGCTGCTCAGCACGTTGCCGGCCTTCCACCACAAAACGAATTTCAGCTTCCAGTCGACCGACTTCGGCGCTGGCTTCGTACAACGCGCCTTGGGCTTGGTTGACCTGATCACCTGCCGCGTAATGCGCTTGGCGAATGGTTTCTAAATCGGCTTCAACATGGCGCAAATCAGCCATGCGCGATTCGAGGTCGTTGACGGCTTTGTCCACATCGGACTTCATGCGACCTTGGTCAGCCTCGGCATCGCGCCGCTTCAAAAACCACAACTGGTGCTGCTTGAGGGTGCTGTCCGCCTGCAAAGTGTTGTAGCGTTGTGCCACTTCGGCCTGCTTTTCAAGCTTTTCGAGGTTGGCATTGAGTTCACGCAGGATGTCGTCCACCCGGGTCAAGTTTTCGCGCGTGTCCGACAAACGGTTTTCGGTCTCGCGGCGGCGTTCTTTGTATTTAGAAACCCCAGCAGCCTCTTCCAAGAACAAACGCAACTCTTCGGGGCGCGACTCGATAATGCGGCTGATGGTGCCCTGACCAATGATGGCGTAGGCACGGGGCCCAAGACCGGTGCCCAAGAACACATCTTGTACATCGCGCCGACGCACCGGTTGGTTGTTGATGTAGTAGCTGCTGTTGCCATCGCGGGTCAGCACGCGTTTGACCGCGATCTCGGCAAACTGGCCCCACTGCCCGCCCGCTCGGTGGTCGGCGTTGTCAAACACCAACTCAACGCTGGCGCGACTGGCGGGCTTGCGGGTGTTGGTGCCATTAAAAATGACGTCCTGCATGGATTCGCCACGCAGCTCGGACGCTTTGGACTCGCCCAGCACCCATCGCACGGCGTCCATGATGTTGGACTTGCCGCAACCATTGGGACCGACCACCCCCACCAGTTGGCCTGGCAGCAAAAAGTTGGTCGGCTCGGCGAATGATTTAAAGCCTGAAAGCTTGATGGAATTGAGGCGCACGGCGGTCAGGACATTCTAAAAAGAGAATACAAAATGACGACATTTGGGGCCATCACTCTGCCCGAAAAGCCCTAAGTCAGGCAATCCGATCAGCCTTGAATATTAACCCAGCGAACCTGTTCGAACGATCCCGGATAATCGGGGCATGAATCCCCTTCTCACCAAGCTGCAGCCTTACCCTTTTGAGCGGCTGAAACAGCTGTTTTCAGGCGTTGCGCCCAACCCCCATCTGAAGCCCATCAGCTTGGGCATTGGCGAGCCCAAACATGCCACGCCCGCTTTCATTCAAGAGGCCTTGAAGGCGGCGGTTGGCACCGGCTTGTCGGCCTACCCCGCAACAGCGGGCGAGCCGGCACTGCGCAAGGCTTGCGCCGATTGGTTAAAAACCCGCTACCAATTGGACTTGGATCCCGCCACCCAAGTATTGCCCGTGAACGGCTCACGCGAAGCCTTGTTTGCCTTGACCCAAACCGTGATTGACCCCACGCGTGCGGGCGCAACTGTGGTCAGCCCAAACCCGTTTTATCAAATCTACGAAGGCGCAGCACTGTTGGCTGGGGCCACACCTTATTACGTGCCCAGCGATCCGGCGCGCAACTTTGCCAACGACTGGGACAGCGTGCCCGCTGAGGTGTGGGCACGAACCCAATTGCTGTTTGTCTGCTCGCCCGGCAACCCCACGGGCGCGGTCATGCCGCTGTCAGAATGGAAAAAACTGTTTGACCTGTCCGACCAGCACGGCTTTGTGATTGCCTCTGACGAGTGCTACAGCGAAATTTATTTCCGCGATGAACCGCCCTTGAGCGGACTTGAGGCCGCGCACCAATTGGGGCGTACCGACTTCAAACGCTTGATCGCCTTCACCAGCCTGAGCAAACGCAGCAATGTGCCCGGTTTACGCAGTGGTTTTGTGGCGGGTGATGCCGCGCTCATCAAGCCGTTTTTGCTTTACCGCACGTACCACGGCAGTGCCATGAGCCCAGTGGTTCAAGCCGCCAGCGTTGCCGCCTGGGCCGACGAATCGCATGTGCTGGACAACCGCAACCAATACCGTGCGAAATTTGCACAGGTCACCCCGGTGTTGGCCGAGGTGTTGGATGTGGCCCTGCCCGATGCCAGTTTCTACCTGTGGGCGGGCGTTCCCGCAGGCTGGCAGGGCGACGATGCCGCTTTTGCCAAAGCCTTGTACGAAGCCGAGGGCGTCACGGTATTGCCGGGCAGTTATTTGGCACGCGAGTTCAATGGCAAAAATCCGGGCCAAGGCCGCATCCGAATGGCACTGGTGGCTGAAACCGCAGAGTGCCTAGAGGCGGCCCAACGCATAGCCCGATTTGTACGGGCTCATCCGCAAAAGGCTTTCGCATGACCATTTGCCACGACACCCTTCGCTTGGCCGAGCAATTGATTGCCAAGCCTTCGGTCACGCCCGACGACGCGGGCTGCATGGACCTCATCACGGCTGCTTTGCAACCCTTGGGCTTTGTGTGTGAAAACATGGATTCAGGCCCTGCACCTTTTCGGGTGCGCAACCTCTGGGCCAAACGCGCGGGCACATCGGGCCAAACATTGGCCTTTGCCGGACACACCGATGTGGTGCCCACCGGCCCCTTGGCGCAATGGGACAGCGACCCGTTTACCCCCACACACAAAGACGGCAAGCTCTTTGGACGGGGCGCCAGTGACATGAAAACATCGTTGGCGGCGATGGTGGTGGCGGTGCAAGAGTTTTTGGCACACAACCCCAACCCGGCGTTGGGCATTGCCTTTTTGTTGACCAGCGACGAGGAAGGCCCTGCGGTGGATGGCACCGTGGTGGTGTGCGAGCAACTCAAAGCCCGCGGTGAAGCCCCAGAATTTTGCATCGTGGGTGAACCCACCTCGGTGCAACAAACCGGTGACATGATCAAAAATGGCCGCCGTGGCACCCTGAGCGGCAAGTTGACCGTGAAAGGGGTGCAAGGCCACATCGCTTACCCTCACTTGGCCGACAACCCCATCCATCGCTTGGCTCCTGCTTTGGCCGAGTTGGTGGGTCTGCGCTGGGACGAAGGCAACGCCTTCTTTCCGCCGACCAGTTGGCAGGTCAGCAATATCCACGCGGGCACCGGCGCGAGCAACGTCATCCCGGGCGACTGCGTGGTCGACTTCAACTTCCGGTTTTGCACCGAGTCCACCCCCGAGAGCCTGCAAGAGAGATTGCAAGCCGTTCTCGAGAAACATGGCCTGTCTTTTGACCTCAAGTGGACACTCGGTGGCCTGCCCTTTTTGACCACGCCGGGCACACTGGTGGCCGCTGTGCAAAAAGCCATTGCCGACGAAACCGGGCTCAAAACCGAACTCTCCACCACAGGAGGCACCAGCGATGGGCGTTTCATCGCCCAAATTTGCCCGCAAGTGATCGAGATGGGCCCGCCCAATGCCACCATCCACAAAGTCAACGAACATGTGGCCGTGAGCGACATGGCACCGCTAAAAGCCATTTACCGCCGCACTTTAGAACAACTCAACCTGGCTGTCGCTGCATGAAGGCAATGACCGTTACTGGCTTGATCGCGCAAGCGGCCGAAGAATTGACCCAAGCTGGCGTGGCTTTTGGCCACGGCACCCTGAATGCCTTTGACGAAGCCGTATGGCTGGTGCTGTGGAAGCTGTGCCAGCCACTGGATGCTGATCTGGACGAGGTAGGACAGCAGGCGGTCACACCCCAACAACAAGCCGCCTGCGCCGCTTTGGTGGCCCAGCGAATTGCCACGCGCCAACCCGCCGCTTACCTGACGCGCGAGGCTTGGTTACAGGGCGTGTCGTTCTACATTGACGAACGGGCCATTGTTCCGCGCAGCTTGATTGCGGAGGTGCTGGCCGATGGCACCATCGATGCATGGTTAAGCGATCAAACCCGTGAGGTGCTGGACCTTTGCACCGGCAATGGCAGTTTGGCGGTGTTGGCCGCATTGGCTTGGCCCGAGGTGCAAGTGACTGGCGCCGATATTTCGGCAGATGCGTTGGCGGTGGCCGCCATCAATGTGGAGCGCCACGGTCTGCAAGAACGCGTTCAGTTGGTCGAGAGCGATGGCCTGAAGTCGCTCAAAGGCGGTTTTGATTTGGTGCTGTGCAACCCCCCCTATGTCTGCCAAGCCAGCATGGCAGCACTGCCTGCCGAATACTTGGCCGAGCCCCAATTGGCCTTGGACGGCGGCGCCGATGGCATGGACTTTGTGCGCCAGTTGTTGCGCGACGCGCCACAGCACATGGCGGAACATGCCGTGCTGGTGCTGGAAATTGGCAATGAGCGCGAGCACTTTGAAGCGGCTTTTCCTCAATTGGAAACCACTTGGCTGGACACCAGCTCGGGCGATGACCAAGTCTTGTTGCTGACCCGCGAGGCCATGGCGAATTTGCACTGACCCACCTTGAACCTGCTGGGCCACACGCCAAACGCACAACCTGCCGCCCCCGAGAGGTGGCCATTTACCGAGAACACGAGACCGGCTTGACCGGCATTGCGACCCCATGATCAATCTGAAAAATGTCACCCTTCGCCGCGGCACCAAAGTGCTGTTGGACCAAGCCTCGGTCACTCTGAACCCCGGCGAAAAAGTGGGACTGGTGGGGCGCAACGGTGCCGGCAAATCGACCTTGTTTGCACTGTTCAATGGCACCTTGCACGAGGACGGTGGTGACTTTGACATGCCCAAGGCATGGCGCATGGCGCAAGTGGCGCAAAACATGCCCGAGACCGACCAGCCCGCTTCAGAGTTTGTGCTGGAAGGCGACACCCGACTGGCCGAGTTGCGCGCTCGGCTGGTCGTGGCCGAAGCCTCAGGGGACGGTATGGAGATGGCGCATGTGTACACCGACCTGGCTGACGCCGGGGACCACGATGCCTTACCCCGCGCCGAGGCGCTGATTTTGGGTCTCGGCTTTCGAGTCGATGAACTGAGCCAGCCCGTGAACAGTTTTTCAGGCGGCTGGCGCATGCGCTTGCAACTGGCCCGAGCGCTGATGTGCCCCTCCGATATTTTGTTGCTGGACGAGCCGACCAACCACTTGGATTTGGATGCCTTGGTCTGGCTGGAGGCCTGGTTGCAGCGCTATGCCGGCACCATGATTGTGATCAGCCATGACCGTGAGTTTTTGGATGCGGTCACCGATGTCACCTTGCACATCGACCACGCCAAGTTGACGCGCTATGGCGGCAATTACAGCGCCTTCGAGATCTTGCGCGCGCAACAAATGGAGTTGCAGCAGGCCTCATTTGCCAAGCAACAAGACAAGATCGCACACCTGCAAAAGTTCATCAACCGATTCAAAGCGCAGGCCAGCAAGGCCAAGCAGGCGCAAAGCCGTGTCAAAGCCCTCGAGCGCATGGAAAAAGTGGCGCCACTGCTGGCCGATGCCGAATTCACATTTGGCTTCAAAGAACCAAACAATTTGCCCAACCCGATGCTGGCCATCAGCGAAGCCCGTTTTGGCTACACCGTCGACCACACGCCCAAAGCCATTTTGCAAGGGGTGAGCAAATCGGTTTTGGCGGGGCAACGCATTGGCATTTTGGGGGCCAACGGCCAAGGTAAATCGACCTTGGTGAAGACCATCGCCCGCACCATGCCTTTGCTGGCGGGCACCCTGACCGAGGGCAAAGGGCTGAACATTGGCTACTTTGCGCAGCAAGAACTGGATGTGCTGCACCCTGCCGATACGCCGCTTGAGCACATGATTCGTCTGGCGAAAGAACTTGGTCCGCAAAGTGGCGAGCCCAGCCGTGAGCAGGATTTGCGCAACTATTTGGGCACCTTCAACTTTTCGGGTGACATGGTCAAACAAACCGTGGGCACCATGAGTGGCGGCGAAAAAGCGCGCCTGGTGCTGGCCATGATCGTCTGGCAACGCCCCAACCTCTTGCTGCTGGACGAACCCACCAACCACTTGGATTTGGCCACCCGAGAAGCGCTGTCGATGGCGCTGAACGAATTTGAAGGCACCGTCATGCTGGTCAGCCACGACCGCGCATTGTTGCGTGCCGTGTGTGACGAGTTTTGGATGGTGGGGCGAGGCAAAGTCGAGCCCTTTGATGGCGACTTGGACGACTACCAACGTTACTTGCTGGACGAATCAAAACGCCTGCGCGAAGAAGCCAAAAACATGGCGCGAGATGCGGCTATGCCCGACAGCTCGTTGGCGGCGGTTCCAGCGCCTGCGGTGTCGGCGGCCCCTCAAGCACCCACCAACACGCACCCACCGGCCAGCAACCCGAGCGCACCTGCTGCAACGGGCCTCAGCAGCGCAGAGCAACGCAAACTGGACGCCCAAAAACGACAACAGTTGGCCGCGCAAACACGCCCCCTGAAGCGTGAGCTCGAGCACAACGAACAACGCATGGCCAGTATCGCAGCGGAAAAAGCCCAACTCGAACAGCAGTTGAGTGCGCCCTTGCCCCCAGCAGAAATTGCCGAGGCCGGACGCCGCTTGAAAGCGCTGGCGGACGAAGTGAGCGCCTTAGAGGAGCGATGGCTCGAATTGACCCACTTACTCGAATTGGCCGCCTGAGACAACACGCCAGCCGGCGTGTTGATTGGCCTTGTTGTTTTCGTATTCCCACGCCGTGCCACAGCGATCACAACGGTAAGACGTGAGGGTGACCTGCCCCGTTTCGCGTTGCACTTTGCGGTTGGTGCCTTGCACCAACTCGGCATGGCCC